>NZ_JBKYMO010000101.1:0-14300 GCF_047302915.1 Massilia sp. CT11-108
CGCGCCACGCGCGCCGACGCGGCGGTCTCCGACCTGCAGCGCCGCCTGCAGGACGGCCGCCAGAAAGTCGCGACCCTGCAGCGCGACGTGCATGCGCTGCAGATCGACGTCGTCAAGCAGGCCGAGGTCGAGGCCCGCTTCAACCAGAGGAGCGGCCAGATCGCGGCGGACCTCGACGAGATCGCCGCGCAGGAAGCGGAGCAGCGCCAGGCGAAGGCCGAGGCGGAAGCGCAGTTCGAAGAGCTGGACATGGAACTCGCCGAACTGCAGGGCGCGCACGAAGACGGCCAGGTCGAGTTCCAGGAACAGGAGCGGATCCTTGCCGAAGCGCGCAACCGCCTGCGCGACCTGGAACGCGCGGCGCAGGAAGCCGTGTTCGCGGAAAAGACGCAGCGCACGCGCATCGAGGAACTCCGCCGCACGATCGCCACCGCCCAGCAGCAGGCGCAGCAAGTCCTGGAAAGCATCGCCGCCGGCAAGCTGGAACTGGAAGCGCTGGAATCCGGCGCGGCGGCCGAGGGCCTGCAAGGCCTGCTGGCAAGGCGCACGGAGCAGGAACGGCTGCTTTCCGATGCGCGCCACGAACTGGACCAGCTCACGCAGCAGTTGCGCGCGGCGGAAGAAGCCCGCATGGCGGCGGAGCGCGGCCTGCAGCCGCAGCGCGAGCGCATCACCGAGATGCAGCTGAAGGAACAGGCCGCGCGCCTGAACCAGGAACAGTTCGCGGAAGCGTTGTCGGCCACGGGTGCCGACGAGGCCGCGCTGTCGGAAAAGCTCGATCCGGAGCTGAAGCCGTCGTACCTGCAGGGCGAGGTCACGCGCCTGACGAATGCCATCGCGTCGCTCGGTGCCGTCAACCTCGCGGCAGTGGAAGAGCTGGCGCAGGCGACGGAGAGAAAGCGCTTCCTCGACGCGCAGAACAACGACCTGCTGGAGGCGATCGGCACGCTGGAAGGCGCGATCTCCCGCATCGACCGCGAATCGCGCGACCTGCTGCAGGACACGTTCGACCGCGTCAACCTGCATTTCTCCGAACTGTTTCCGATCCTGTTCGGCGGCGGCCAGGCCAAGCTCGTGATGACGGGGGACGAAATCCTCGACTCGGGCGTGCAGGTGATGGCCCAGCCGCCCGGCAAGAAGAACGCGACGATCCATCTGCTGTCCGGCGGCGAGAAGGCGCTGACGGCGACGGCGCTCGTGTTCTCGATGTTCCGCCTGAACCCGGCGCCGTTCTGCCTCCTCGACGAGGTCGACGCGCCGCTGGACGACGCCAATACCGAGCGCTTCTGCCGCATGGTGAAGCGCATGTCGGACCATACCCAATTCCTCTTCATCTCGCACAACAAGATCGCGATGGAGATGGCCAACCAACTGATCGGTGTGACGATGCAGGAGCAGGGCGTGTCGCGCATCGTGGCGGTGGACATGGAGTCCGCCGCGAATTTCGCTACTGAGGCACAAGCAGCATGACAGACTTTCAAATGAGCCTGATCGCGGCCGGCGGCGTCTTCGTCGTCGGCGTCATTAGTTACAACAAGTGGCAGGAGTACAAGGCCCGCAAGAGCGTCGAGCGCGCGTTTTCGCACGACCACGACGACGTGCTGATGAACGGCGGCTCGAGCGAGCGCGCGGAACCGCACGTCCAGCGGCACGAGCCCGTGCTGGACGGCGGCCCCGTGCCGGATCACGACGTGCTGATCGAGCCGGGCATCGTCGCCGAGCCGTTCCAGCAGTGCTTCCTCGCGGCGGAAATCGGCTTCGACGGCCGCCACGACGGCGGAGAAATCCTGGACGAAGACGTCGTCCGGTTGCGCCTGCAGGGCGGCGACGCGGGCACACAGGCGCGCCCGGCTCGTGCGCAGGGCCGCGCAAGCCGCGAGCGGATCGGCGTCGGGATGATGGAAATGCATGATCTACCTCACTCTCGTCGATGATGACGAGCAGTGTCCGGGCGACGCGGGGTTTTTCGTTTGATCTGCCTCAAGAGGCAGGGATTCCGGCTCCGGTAAATCGGCGCCGCACCGTCTCAGTGCGCGAGGAGGAGCGGCACGCGGAACCTTGCCGGCAGCTCGCGGGTGACGCCGCCGACCATCCATTCGCGGTAGTGGCTGTGGCCATACGCGCTTGATTCTAAGCACAGCCTTTAAGCATAGTTCAGACAGGCGGAACCGCAAATTGATTCCGTCAATGCCGTACCGCCGCGCGATCGAAAAAATCATCGGCAGAGCGCGCCGCACAAGCATATGCTTAAGTTGCATATACATATAGCGGAGACAACGATGAAATTCGGAATGCAACCAAGCCGCGTCAAAGCTCACCTGCACCTGTCGCACATCCACCGCCCGCATTTCCACATGCCGCACATGATGCACCGCGACTGGCATGCGTTCGAGCCTGTGCTGCGCGTCGCGCAGATCATCCTGCTGGTCGTGCTGGCCCTGCCGTTCGCGCAATTCGTCGCGAAAACGATCGTGTGGGCGTTCAGGTCGCTGTTCGGGTGAATCGATCAGCGAATCGATCAGCGAATTGAGCCGCGCAAACGGCGCGGCTGCTTTAGCATGAACCGGATCTGACCACGATCCGGACCACCATGCCATTGCCTTCTTCCGCCCGTCGCCGTTTCACCCTCCCGTTGTTGTCCGTTCCGCTCTGGTGCCATGCCGCGCCGGACGGCCGTCATCTGTCCATTCTCGACACCGGTGCCGTCGCCGACGGCGCCACGGTCAATACGCGCGCCATCCAGGCCGCCATCGACCGGCTGGCCGGGCAGGGCGGCGGCACCGTCGTCGTGCCCGCGGGCGTGTACGTCAGCGGTGCGCTGTTCCTCAAGCCAGGTGTCCACCTGCACCTCGACAAGGGCGCCGTGCTGCGCTGCTCGACGGACATGCGGCACTTCCCCGTCCAGCGCACGCGCATCGAGGGTCACTTCGAAGAACGCTTCAATCCCGGCCTGGTCAATGCGTCCGGCTGCGACGGCCTGACGATCACGGGCGAAGGTACGCTCGACGGCGCCGGCCGCCCGATCTGGGACCAGTTCTGGAAACTGCGCAACGCGTCGAAGGAGAAGGGCAACTTCCGCAACCTGGACGTGCCGCGCGCCCGGCTGGCGGTCATCGAAGGCTCGCGCGGCGTGACGATCGCCGGCATCACGTTCAAGGATTCGCAGTTCTGGAACCTGCACCTGTACCGCTGCCGCGACGTGGTCGTGAAAAACGCGAGCTTCGAAGTGCCGGACGATTACGTGCAGGCGCCCAGCACGGACGGCATCGATATCGACAGCTGCCAGGACGTACTCGTCGACGGCTGCCGCTTTTCCGTGACGGACGACTGCATCGCCGCGAAGGGCACGAAGGGGCCGCATGCGCTCGCGGACAAGAACAGTCCGCCGACGGAACGCATCCGCGTGCGCAACTGCACGTTCCGGCGCGGCCATGCGCTGTTCACGTGCGGCAGCGAGGCGACCGTCGTGCGCGACGTCGTCGTCGAACGTTGCCGCGTGCAGGACGTGGGCGCCATCGCGCATCTGAAGCTGCGGCCGGACACGCCGCAGCGCTACGAGGCCATTACGTTCCGCGACCTCGTGCTGGATTCCGGCAAGGGCGAGATCGTGGCGATCCGCCCGTGGAGCCAGTATTACGACCTGCAGGGCGAGGCGCCGCCGCATTCGTACGTTCGCGGCCTCGTGCTGGACGGCCTGCACGGCCGCTTCGGCGCGTTCGGCATCGTGGCGCCGAACCCCGGCCAGACCGACATCGCCGGGCTCGTGCTGCGGAATATAAATGTGCAACTAACCGACGAGCGGCTGCAGGTAAAAGACGCGGGCAAGCCGGTGGTGGAGAACGTCGTGGTCAACGGCAAGCCCTGGGTCGTGTAGGGCCTGCCGGCGTCCGGTTTCAACGTACCAGGCAGGGGCGTTTGTTGTCGAACTTCCAGCCCGGGATCAGGAACTGCATCGCGACGGCGTCGTCGCGCGCGCCCAGGCCCATGTTTTTATACGCCTGGTGGGCTTGTTCCAGTTCCGCTTCGTCCAGTTCGATGCCCAGGCCCGGTTTCGCCGGAACGTGCACGAGGCCGCCCTCGATCTTCAGCGGTTCCTTCGTCAGGCGCTGGCCGTCCTGCCAGATCCAGTGCGTGTCGATCGCGGTGACCTTGCCCGGCGCCGCCGCGCCCACGTGCGTGAACATGGCGAGCGAGATGTCGAAGTGGTTGTTCGAGTGCGAACCCCACGTCAGGCCGAACATCTGGCACAGCTGCGCCACGCGCACGGCGCCCTGCATCGTCCAGAAGTGCGGGTCGGCGAGCGGGATGTCGACGGATTGCAGCTGGATCGAGTGGGCCATCTGGCGCCAGTCCGTCGCGACCATGTTGGTCGCGGTCGGCAGGCCGGTGGCGCGGCGGAATTCGGCCATCACTTCGCGGCCGGAGAAGCCGTTCTCGGCGCCGCACGGGTCTTCCGCGTACGCGAGGATGCCGTGCTTGTCGCGGCACACGCGGATCGCTTCGGCCAGCGACCAGGCGCCGTTCGGATCGAGCGTGATGCGCGCGTCCGGGAAGCGCTCGTGCATCGCGATCACGGCATCCATCTCGTCGTCGGCCGGCAGCACGCCGCCCTTCAGCTTGAAATCGTTGAAGCCGTAGCGCTCGCGCGCGGCCTCGCACAGGCGCACGACGGCGTCCGGCGTCAGCGCTTCTTCATTGCGCAGCCGGAACCAGTCGTTGCCGGCATCCAGCTCGGCGCGGTAGGGGAGGTCGGTCTTGCTGCGGTCGCCCACGTAGAACAGGTAGCCCAGCATCTCGACGGCGTTGCGCTGCATGCCTTCGCCCAGCAGTGCCGCGACCGGCACGCCCACGAACTGGCCCAGCAGGTCGAGCAGCGCGGATTCCACCGCCGTGACGGCGTGGATCGTCGTGCGCAGGTCGAACGTCTGCTGGCCGCGGCCGCCCGCGTCGCGGTCGGCGAACGCGGTGCGCATCGCGTTCAGGACGTTGTTGTACTCGCCCAGCGTCTTGCCGACGACGAGCGGGCGCGCGTCTTCGATGGTCTGGCGGATCTTTTCGCCGCCCGGCACCTCGCCGAGGCCCGTGTTGCCCGCACTGTCCTTGAGGATGACGATGTTGCGGGTGAACCAGGGGCCGTGGGCGCCGGAGAGGTTCAGCAGCATGCTGTCCTGGCCGGCGACGGGGACGACGCGCAGTTCGGTGACGACAGGGGCGCTGGTAACGATGGTGGTCATGTTGGCTGTATCGGTAGGGGGACAAATCGTGCCCCATGATATCTTTCGATCGATTCAGCAGCAAACCAAATTAGGATGGCAAGTATCCAGAAATTGAATTTATTGCGTCCGAAACGTCGGCAAAACCTCGTCCAGGAACAGTTGCAGCACCGGGTTGTCGTGGTTGCGGCGATAAGTACATACCGTTTCGACGGGCTCGGTGGCCATCCGCCGCATGACGATGCCGTCGAATTTCAGGCGGGCGGCCCCTTCCGCGATGAGGGCGGCGCCGATCCCCGCGCGGACGAGCGCCAGCATCGTGTGCACCTGGCCGATGTGCTCGACGATGTCCGGCACGACGCCGGCGCGGGCGAAGCGCTCGCTGAGCATCTGGTAGAAGGGCCGCGCCTCGTACGGCGAATACATGACGAACGGCCGGCCGTGCAGGTCGGCCAGCGCGGGTTCCAGGGGCCACTGGTCGGCGTCGCGTTCGTGGATGGCCAGCATCAGGGACTCCGTTGCGATCAGCTGGCTGTCCAGGTCCGCACTGACGGGGTGCGGGCGCATCAGGCCCAGGTCCAGCTCGCCCGCGTTCAGCGCTTCCACCTGGGCCGTGCTGACGAGTTCCTTCAACGTCAGTGTCACGCCCGGCGACCGTTCGCGCAGGCGGCGGACGACTTCCGGCAGCAGGCTGTAGCCGGACGCGGACGTGAAGCCGATGGCGATGCTGCCCTGTTCGCCCTTCGCGGCGCGGCGGGCGGCAAACATCGCTTCCTCGGCGATCCGGAGGATGCGTGCCGCTTCCGGGAAAAACGCCTTGCCGGCGGCCGTCAGCCGGACCGTGCGGCTGTTGCGCTCCAGGAGCTGGGCGCCGACGTGGTGTTCCAGCAGGCGGATCTGGCGGCTCAGCGGCGGCTGCGTCATGTTCAGGCGCTCCGCGGCGCGGCTGAAATGCAATTCTTCGGCGACGGCGACGAAGCAGCGGAGCTGGCTGATCTCGAACATGGATGTCCTGGGCGATGGTTGGGGCGAGCGCAATTATGACCGATGCGCCGCCCATCCGGCCGCCCGTGGTATCGTCGGGCAGTGTCAAGGACATGCACAGGAGGGAACGTCATGGGTTTCGACCAGCGCAGCGCCATCGTCACCGGCGCATCCGGCGGCATCGGCCGGGCCACCGTGCGGCGCCTGCTGCAGGACGGGGCTGCCGTGATGCTCGCGGGCCTCCACCTGGACCGCCTCGACGCCACGCGCGCCGACCTCGGCAAGGAATTCGACCCCGCGCACATGGCCACCATCGCCTGCGACGTGTCGCGCGAAGACCAGGTCATTGCCGCCGTCGACGCGACGATCAGGCAGTTCGGCGGCTGGGACTACGTCGTCAACAACGCGGGCACGATGCTCTTCAAACCGATCGAGGAGCAGACGGAGCAGGACTGGCGCGGCATCCTCGACGTGGACCTGCTGGGCGCCTTCTTCTTCACCAAGCAGGCTTTCCTGCGCATGCGCCGGGGCGGCGCCATCGTCAACGTCTCCAGCGTCCACGCCGTCGAGACGGAACCCCTCGTCGCGCCGTATGCGGCGGCGAAGGCGGCGCTGCTGTCGCTCACGCGTTCGGCCGCGCTGGAAGGCAAGGCCAAGGGCATCCGCGTGAACGCCGTGCTGCCGGGCGCCGTCGACACGCCCATGTTGTGGGATAACCCGAACGTGAAGGCCGGCGTCGAAGTCATCGACAAGGCCGACGTCGGGGCGCCCGAGGACCTCGCCGCCGCCATCGCGTTCCTGCTCACGGACGAGGCCCGCTTCGTCGACGGCGCGTCGCTGCGGGTCGATGGCGCGCGGCTGGCGCGCCTGTAGCCGCGCCGCAAGTGGTAGGGTGGGCCCCCCGTGCCCACGCGTAACATTAATGCCAGCGTACCGGCATCAGCATCTTCGACCGGAACCAGCGCGCCAGCAGGTTGCCGCACATCCGCACCAGGCCCAGATGGCCCATCACGTGGCGCTGGTACGTGAGACCGTACATGGCCAGCGCGAACGGCCCTTTCACATGCAGGTGGCGGTTGCCGATCGCGCGGCGCAGGATGCCGACCGCGCCCGCCCGTCCCAGCGACACGAGCGTGCCGTAGTCGCGGTACTGGAAGCCCGGCAGCGTGTCCGGCACCTTGTGCGCCAGCAGCGTCGCCAGGTAGATCGCCTGCTGGCGCGCGGCCTGGGCGCTGGGCGGGGCCATCGCCGTCTTGTCCGGATTGAGCAGGGTGCAGCAATCGCCCATCGCGTGGATCTCGGGATCGGTCACGCTGCGCAGCCGGCTGTCCACGACCACCTGGTCGTTGCGGTTCAGCGCCACGTTCAGGCCCGTGCTGAAGCGCGGACCCTTCACGCCGGCCGCCCACACGGTGATCGCGGCGGGGAAGACGCGGCCGTCCGTCGTCGTCACTGCGTCCTCGCGCACTTCGGCGATCGCGGTGTCGGTGCAGATCTCGATGCCCATCGCGCGCAGCTTGCGCACGGCCAGGTTCGACGCTTCGGCGTCCAGCGACGGCAGCACCTGCGACCCACGCTCGACGATGCGGATGTGCACCTGGTGCGGCGACTCGAGACCCGCGAGGCCGTAGTGGGCCAGTGTATCGACCGTGTGGCGCAGGTCCGCCGCGAGTTCGATGCCGGTCGGGCCGGCGCCGACGATGACGATGTCCAGCAGCGGCGCGCCGGCATCCGTGCGGGCATTGCGGCGCCGTCCCGCCTGGGCGCACAGGCCGAGGAAGCGCTGGCGGAACGCTTCCGCGCCTTTCACGCTGTCGAGCGCGAGGCAGTGTTCCTGCGCGCCGGGGATGCCGAAGAAGTTCGTGACGGAGCCGTAGGCCAGCACGAGTCGTTCGTAATCGATGACGGTGTGGGCATCGGGCGCATCATCGAAACGGCTGCGCACGGTCAGGGTGCGGTGGGCGCGGTCGACGTCGACGACTTCGCCGCAGACGAACGTGAAGTGGTTGTCGATGGCCTGGCGCGCATAGTCGATCATGTGGTCGGCCGGGTCGATGGTGCCGGCGGCGACCGCGTGCAGCAGGGGTTTCCAGAAGTGGGTGGGGGCGCTGTCGATGAGGATCACGCGCTCCCGGTGGCGGGCGCCAAGGCGGCGTCCCAGGCGGGTGGCGAGTTCGAGGCCGGCGACGCCGCCTCCGACGATGACGATGGACTGCATGGTGTGCTCCCTTCTTTTTTCGAATCGATGCGGCACCGGGGGCTCCCCGCGCCGCGCCGCGTTCGCGCATCCGGCGGGAGCAGCGCCCGCGGATGCCGGGAAGACTGCTTTAGTGGGCCATGGTCTGCATTGCTACCTTGCGCATGTCCTTGCGCAAAACGGTCGCCTTGGGCGTGCGTACGCCGATGCGCGCGGTGCGGGCGGCGGCGATGGCGCGCGGCGACGTCGTCACGGCCAGCGCGGCGTCTGGCTGTACGCCCAGCTGGTCCAGGACCACGGAATACGGGGCCTTGTGGCCGCGCGCTTCGAAATCGGCGCCCGTCAGCACGACGGAAAAGATGTGGTGCGCGGTGTCGCCGAAGCGGCGGCGCAGCTGTTCGCCCGCCTCCTGGTGCGGCAGTTCGGAGATCAGGGCGCACGGCAGGCCGTCTTCGATCGCCTGGTCCAGCAGGCGCTCGGCGTCGGCCGGGACGCCGGTGGAACGGAATGCGGATAAGTCGAAGATGAACGCTTGTGCCGTCATGATGATCTCCTTTTGCAGGTCGTTGTCGCTTGAATTGTTTTTACTATACGGCTGGGCGGGATAAAATAAAAATAAATCTTTTTTAGAATTCGATAAGGTATAGCTTATGTATCCAGCCAGCTTCAAACAACTGCAGGCGCTGATGCTCGTGGCGCGTCACCAGAGCGTGTCGCGCGCGGCCGAGGCGATGCACGTGACGCAGCCGGCCGTGTCGCTGCACCTGAAACTGCTGGAGGAAGCGGCCGGCGTGCCGCTCACGCGCCGCCAGGGCCGCAACATCCAGATGACGGCCGCGGGCGAGCTGCTGGTGGGGTACGCGGAACGCATCCTGGGCCTGTGGGAAGAGGCGGGCGACGAGATCGCGGCGCTGAAGGGCGTCACGTCCGGTACGCTGCGCATCGGCGCGGTGATGACGGCGGAGCACCTGCTTCCGCCGATGCTGGTGCGCTTCACGACGGGCCGCCCGCACGTGCGCATCAAGCTGCAGGTGGGCTCGCGCCCGGAGGTGATCGGCATGCTGTCGCGCGACGAAATCGACCTCGCCATCATGGGCACGCCGCCGCGCGAATTCCCGACGAGCGCGAGCCGCTTCGCGCGCCACCCGATGGCGTTCTTCGTCGCGCCCGGCCACCCGCTGCTGGAGAAGGAGAACGTGACGCTGGCCGACATCGCGGCCCACAACCTGCTCGTGCGCGAACGCGGCTCCGGCACGCGCGCGGCGATCGAGCGGCGCTACGAGGAAGAGGGCGTGGCGCTCGCGATCGGGTCCGAGTTGTCGAGCAACGAGGCGATCAAGCAGATGACGGCGGCGGGCCTCGGCGTCGCCTTCCTGTCCGTCCACGCGTGCACGCTGGAAGTGCGCAACCGGCTGCTGGCCGTGCTGCCGGTGCCCGGCGTCGTCGTGCAGGGCGAATGGCACGTGATGCACAAGGCGGCGCGCGCGATTCCGACGGTGGCCGCGTCGTTCCACGAATTCATGGTGGAGCACGGCCAGCAGGTCATTTCGGACGAGCTGGAAAACATCGCGTGGCGAACCTGAATCCTTTGGCCGCCACGCGCGGCGCCGGCGCTCAGCGCGCCGATTTGCGGCGAGCCGCGGCCAGGCCGGCGAGGCCGAGTCCGAGCAGCGTCAGGCTGGCCGGCTCGGGCACCTGGGCGACGTCGAAGTCGACGTTGTCGATGGCGATATAGCCATTCGAGGGCGCGCCGGAGACGGTGACGGACGTGACGTTTTTCAGATTCGCAAACTGGTAGCCCTGGTAAGCATTGCCGAGCGAGATCGTGTCCGTGCCGTTGACCGTCAGGTCGAACGCGTTCACCGACGTGTACCAGCTCAGCCCCGCGTCGAATCCGTTGAGGGTGAAGGTGCCGCCGCCGGTCCTGGTGATGGTCACCGTGGCGTCGAGACCGTAGATCAGGTTGTTGGTGCCGTTGTCGGCCTTGCCGCCGCCGGGCGTCCAGACGTATGCGAAGCCGCCCGAGGACGTGAACGTCAGCCCGCCGGTGGACACCGGCAGTGTCGGCGTACCCGCCTGGTCGTCGAAGGTGATGACGCTTGCCTGCGCCTGGCTTGCGCCGAACGCCAGGAACAGCATTGCACCGATGAGTTTCAGAGAAGTGGTTTTCATGTCAGTCCTTGAGGTTTATAGATATTGACGGACATAAAGCAATATTGATGCCATTTGATAATAATCAATGAGTTATAGAAATTAATGTTGTCGTGTGTAAGTTTTTTCGACAACGCTTGCGGCGTTGCGCGGCCAGAATATATACTCCGTATATGGAACGTATATGAAAGGTAGGGACATGGGCATCGTGAACATCGAAGACGAGCTGCACGACCAGATCCGCAAGGCGAGCACGGTGTCGTGCCGCTCGATCAACGCGCAGGCCGCGTTCTGGGTCCGCATCGGCATGCTGTGCGAGCTGAATCCGACGCAGAGCTTCAACGAGATCATGGCGCGCGAGCTGAGGGCGGCGGGCGTCGTGCCGCAGGCGCTCAAGGTGGCGTCATGACGAAGCGGCCAGAGGAAGTCGCGCTGATGGCGGCGGCCGGCAAGCTGCTGGCGGATGTCTTCGCGCAGCTCGACCGGCTCGATCTCGCCGGCATGTCGACGATGCAGGTGAACGACCTGGTCGACGACTTCATCGTGAACACGCTGGGCGCGCGCCCGGCCAGCAAGGGCCAGTACGGCTATGCGTTCGCGCTGAATGCGTCACGCAACGACGTCGTGTGCCACGGCGTGCCGTCGCCGGCGGACGTCCTGCAAAGCGGCGACATCGTGAACTTCGACATCACGCTGGAAAAGAACGGCTACATCGCCGACTCCAGCAAGACCTACCTGGTCGGCGCCGTGGCGGCGCCGGCGCAGAAGCTCGTGCGGGTGACGTACGAGGCGATGTGGCAGGGCATCCGCGCCGTGCGTCCCGGCGCGCGGCTGGGCGACGTGGGCCATGCCATCGAGCGGCATGCGCGCCGCCACGGCTATGCGGTCGTGCGCGAGTACTGCGGGCACGGCATCGGGCGCGAGATGCACGAGCCGCCGCAGGTGCTGCACTGGGGCCGCCCGCAGACGGGCCTCGTGCTGCGCGAAGGGATGGTGTTCACGATCGAGCCGATGCTCAACGCGGGCCGCTCCGCCGTGCGCACCGAGGACGACGGCTGGACGGTGCGTACGTGCGATGGGGCCTTGTCGGCGCAGTTCGAGCACACCGTCGCCGTGACGCGCAGCGGCGTGCGCGTGTTGACCTTGCGGGCCGGGGAAACGATGCCCGCCTGACGGGGCCCATGATCACACGGCCAGCCGGCGCTGGCGGTCCGGCGCGGCTTCTTCGATCTGGAAGATGTTCACGACCGCGGAGAGCTCGACCGCCTGCGTGCGCAGCGATTCCGCCGCCGCCGCCGCTTCCTCGACCAGCGACGCGTTCCGCATCGTCATCTCGTCCAGGTGCGAGATCGCGCTGTCCACGCGGCCGATGTCGGCCTGCTGCGAGCGGGTCGCGCCGCTGATGCGGTCCATGATCTCGGTGACGCGCTGGACGCCGTCCACGACCTTGCGGATGGTCTCGCCCGCGTGGCCGACGAGCGAGGTGCCGGCGCCGACCTTCGCCACCGAATCCTCGATCAGGGCCTTGATCTCCTTCGCCGCGGCCGCCGAACGGTGCGCGAGGTTGCGCACTTCGCCCGCGACGACGGCGAAGCCGCGTCCCTGTTCGCCGGCGCGCGCCGCTTCCACCGCTGCATTCAGGGCGAGGATGTTGGTCTGGAACGCGATGCCGTCGATGACCGAGATGATGTCGACGATCTTGCGCGACGATTCCTCGATCAGGTGCATCGTGGTGACGACCTGGTCCACCGCCGCGCCGCCTTCCACGGACACCGACGACGCCGTCGTGGCCAGCGCGCTCGCCTGGCGCGCATCCTCCGCGTTCTGGTGGACCGAGGCGACCAGCTGCGCCATCGCGCCGGTGACCTGCTGCAGCGTCGCCGCCTGCGTCTCCGTGCGGCTGGACAGGTCGTTGTTGCCGCTCGCGATCTGGGACGAGGCCGACGCGATCGTCTCCGTGCCCGACCTGACCTTCGCCACGATGTCCGACAGGCCGTGGCGCATCGCGTTCATCGCATGGATCATGCTCGACGGCCCGGCGCGCGAGACGTCGACGCGGCACGTCAGCTGGCCGCTGGCGATGGCATGCGCCACCTCGGTGGCCTGGGCCGGTTCGCCGCCCAGCTGGCCAATGAGGCTGCGTACGATCACGACGCCGACGGCGGCGCACAGCAGCACGGACACGATGCTGAGACTCGTGATCCAGAAGCGCGCGCCTTTCGCCTCGAGGCTCGCGGCGGCGCTCGTGGCCGCGTTGTCGTGCTGGATGCGCTTGAGGAGCAGGTCCATGTCCGTGACGATCTGCCGGCGCAGCGGGCTGCATTCCTGCACGAGGAACTGGCCGTAGCCCTCCATGTTGCCGGCGCTGCGGTAGGCGCGTGGCCGTTCCAGTTCGGTGGCCATCTTGAGCATGCCCGCCTTGACCTTCGCATACTGCGCGTCGTTGCCCAGCACGGCGTCCAGCTTGCGCAGCGCCGCCAGGTAGTCGGCCTTGAACGTGTCGACGAGGGCCAGTTCGCGCGCGGCCGCCGCGTCGTCCTTGAACACGAAGGCATTGCGGGCCGCGATGCCGGTCTGGGCGAGCGCCTCGCGCGCCGCGTACAACGGTTCGAGTTCGCTGTCGCGCACCGCGTTCGCCTTTTGCAGCGCGCCGTCGATGCTGTTGACCCGGGTGACCGAGAGGACGGACACGATGAGCGTGACCGACAGAATGAGGGCAAACGCGACGTACAGCTGGGTCGCAATGCCGATGCGTTTCAGGAAATTCATCACGTCTCCAGCTGTTCTTGTTGCAGACTTGGCGCTGCGTGTTCAGTGTAAACACATTCGTTGCCCGAAATTTCTCGTAGGTACTAAAAATTTCCGTATGTAAGCAACTTGTTGTATTTGTGAGAATTCGCGTATTTTTGGCGGCCGAATGTGCCAATAAGATACGGCGCACGTTGAATTGTGGAATTTAATATTTCCGGATGTTACTATTCGGATCTTGATTCCTGGAGACAACATGTTCGCGCACCGGTTCCTGTTGGGCCTGCTGTTGCTGTGCCGGGCGGCTCTGGCCCACGCCGGCGACCCGCACGGCGACTTCGAGCGCGACCTTGCCGTCGCGCGCGAAGAGGCGTATGTCACGCCGAAGGCCGCGCTGCGCCGGGTCGACGCGTTGAAGTCAGGCCGGGAAGGGCGCGAACTGGGCGAGGCGCTCGTCGTCGCGAGCCGCGCGCACTGGTGGCTGCGCGACAAGGACCGGGCGCTCGACGCCGCGCTCCAGGCGGAACGGATCGGGCGCGAGACGCACGACGACGTGCTGCTGGCCGGGGCGATGCTTAGCCATGCCTATGCGCTCTCGAAGTTCGTGCACGACCAGCAGGCGGCGCGCCGCCTGATCGACAGCGCGGCGCGGCTCGCGGACAACACGCACGACACCTATCTGCGGACCCAGGCCCTGGTCACGCGCGGCCTGCTCGCCGAAGAAGACGGCAACACGGCGGACGGCCAGGAACTCCTGGCGCGCGCCGAGGCGCTGGCTCGGTCGGGCGATGATCCGGATGCATTGTCGATGGCGCTGCGCGAACGCGCCCGCCTGCTGGCCGCGGTGGGCAGCTACAAGGAGGCGCTGGCGCTTACCGACGAGATGATCAAGTTGGCCCGCGCACGCCAGCTCCCGGCCCAGCTGGCAAATGCGCGGCTGGCCGAATACGCGACGGCCGCGCGGGCCGGACAGCCCCGGCGCGCGGAGACCGCGTTGCAGGCCGCGG
>NZ_JBKYMO010000102.1:0-14282 GCF_047302915.1 Massilia sp. CT11-108
GCGAATCCGGCGTTCCCGAATGGCCCGCGGCCAGCTTCGCGCTGCTCGCGTATGCCAGTTCCTGGCTCAAGTGCCACGAGCCCGCCGCGTTCCTGTGCCATCCCCCGCAGCATGTGCAGGCCGAGGCGCACGGCGGGCTGGCCGCGTGCATGATCGTCGAGGTCTTCCAGCGTGGACTCCCAGCTGCTGATCGTGATGTCGACGGGACGCACCTCGATGCCGTGCCGGCGCGCGTCCTGCACGAGCTGCGACGGGCTGTAGAAGCCCATCGGCTGGCTGTTCAGCAGCGCGCACAGGAACGCGGCGGGCTCGTGGCACTTGAGCCAGGAACTGGCATACGCGAGCAGCGCGAAGCTGGCCGCGTGCGATTCGGGAAAGCCGTATTCGCCGAAGCCCTGGATCTGGCTGAAGATCTGCTCCGCGAACGACTGCTCGTAGCCTTTCGCGAGCATGCCGCCGACGATGCGCTGGTAGTATTTCTCGAGCCCGCCCTTGCGCTTCCACGCGGCCATCGCGCGGCGCAGCTGGTCCGCCTCGCCCGGCGTGAAGCCGGCCGCGAGGATCGCCACCTGCATCACCTGCTCCTGGAAGATCGGCACGCCCAGCGTCCGTTCCAGCGCCACCTTCATGTCCGGGCTCGGATACTTGACCGGCTCCTTCTGCTCGCGCCGCTGCAAATACGGATGCACCATGCCGCCCTGGATCGGGCCGGGACGCACGATCGCGACCTGGATCACGAGGTCGTAGAACGTCTTCGGCTTCATCCGCGGCAGCATGCTCATTTGCGCGCGCGATTCGATCTGGAAGACGCCGACCGTGTCCGCGCGGCGGATCATCGCGTACGTGGCCGGATCGTCGTGCGGAATGTCCTGCATCTCGAACGTCGTGCCATGGCGCAGGCCGACCAGTTCCAGTCCGCGGCGCAGCATCGACAGCATGCCGAGCGCCAACACGTCGACCTTCATGAGGCCCAGTTCCTCGAGATCGTCCTTGTCCCACTGGATCACGCTGCGGTCTTCCATCGTCGCGTTCTCGATGGGGACGAGGCGCGACAACTGCCCGCGCGCCATCACGAACCCGCCCGGGTGCTGCGACAGGTGGCGCGGAAAACCGAGCAGGCGCTGCGCCAGCGACGCCCATTGCTGCGACAGCGGCGATTCCGGATCGAGCCCGCTCTCGGCCAGGCGGTTCAGCAAATCGGCCTTGCCGTCGAACCAGTGGTGGTGCTTGCACACCTTGTCGACGATGGCGAGGTCCACGCCGAGCGCGCGGCCGCTGTCGCGCAGCGCGCTTTTCGGGCGGTAGCTGATGACGACGGCCGCCAGTGCCGCGCGCGTGCGCCCGTACTTCCGGTAGATGTACTGGATGACTTCCTCGCGGCGCTGGTGCTCGAAGTCGACGTCGATGTCGGGCGGTTCGTTGCGCTCCCTGGAGATGAAGCGCTCGAACAGCAGGTTGCCCCGCGCCGGATCGACTTCCGTGATGCCCAGGCAGTAGCACACGGCGGAATTGGCCGCCGAGCCGCGGCCCTGGCACAGGATGTGTTGCGAGCGCGCGTAGCGCACGATGTCGTACACGGTGAGGAAGTAGTGCTCGTAGCGCATCTCGGCGATCAGCGCGAGCTCGTATTCGATCTGCGCCTGGACCTTCGCCGGGATGCCTTCCGTGAAGCGCCTGTGCGCGCCGATCCAGGTCTGCTCGCGCAGGTAGCTCGCGGCCGTGTGGCCGGGCGGGACCACCTCGTCCGGGTACTCGTAGCGCAGCTCGTCCAGCGAGAACGTGCACAGGCGCGCGATGCGCACCGTCTCGTCCAGCGCCGCGCGCGGATAGATGTTCGCGAGGCGCACACGCGAGCGCAGGTGCTGCTCCGCGTTCGGCGCCAGCTGGTAGCCGCACTGCGCCACGGGCTTGCCGGCGCGGATGGCCATCATCGTGTCCTGCAGCGGTTTGCGCGAACGGACGTGCATCGTCACATGGCCGCACGCGACGATGCGCATGCCGTGCTGCCACGCCACTTCCTCGATGGTGGCGCGGTGCGCGTCGTCGAACGCGCGGTGCAGCAGAGTCAGGCCGAGCCACGCGCGGCCGGGAAAGGTCTGCGCCAGCCAAGCGGCCTGATGGTGCAGGCGGTCGACGTCTTCCGAAGGTTGGGCAAATGAGTGGCCCGAATACGCGGGCAGCAGGATCGCCAGGCAGCCCGGCATGCCGCGCAGGTGCTCGAGGCCTTCGGGCGGCGCATCGAAATCGGACGGATGCAGCCGGTACGTGCCCTTCTCGCTGCGCGTGCGGCCCAGCGTGATCATCTCGGACAGGTTGCCGTAGCCGTTGCGGTTTTGCGCCAGCAATAACAGGGACAACGCGCGGCTGCCGTCCTCCGGATGCTGCAGATGAAAATGCGCGCCGACGATGAACGGCAGCTTGGCCCGCTTCGCTTCCGCATGCGCGCGCACGACCCCGGCCAGCGAGCACTCGTCCGCCAGCGCCAGCGCCGTGTAGCCCAGTTGCACGGCGCGGTCCACCAGTTCTTCCGCATGCGACGCGCCTTGCAGGAACGAAAAGTTCGACAGGCAAAACAGTTCCGCATACGCCGGTAGCCCTGCCGCCGCGCCGAGGTGGGGATCGTGCGTGGGTGGACTCAGGCGGGTCGGCGGAAGATTTGGCATGGCATTTCAGGCAAAATGGTGTATTATGAAATACTGTATATAAACACAGTATATCCGACGAACCCGACCTTGCCAAATATGCACATCCATTCTTTGCGCTGCTTCAGTTCCCGTCCAGGTACCGGGAACCCGGCCCTCGTCATCGAGGACAAAGAACAAGACCCGGATGCACGCCAGGCCCTCGCCCGCGCGCGCGACACGACCTGCGTCTTCATCGACGTGGGGAGCGACGGTGCGTTGTCCGTCGATTACTACTATCCGCACAAGCGCAGCCCGCTGTGTCTCCACGCGACGCTGGCGGTGGCGGCCGTGCTGTTCGCGCGCGATCCGCACGCGGGCGCCATCGCCGTACGCACGGCGGTCGAAGGACAACATCTGGAACTGGTGCGGGGCGGCGAGGAATATTTCGTGCGATTGTCCGCGCAGCCGGTGGCGGCGCGGGACGTGACCGCCGACGTGGCGGCCGAACTGCTGGGCGTACCGGCGGCGTCGCTGGGCACGCCGCCGCGCGTGGCGTCGGTCGGCAGTCCCAAGCTGCTCGTCAAGGTGGCGGATACGGACGCTTTATATGGCCTCGCGCCCGACCTCGCACGCATCGCCGCGTGGGGCAAGGAAGCGGGCATCAACGGCATCTATGCCTGGTGCCGCCGGGACGACGGCACGTTCGAGGGCCGCAACTTCAACCACCTCGACCCGCGGCTGGAAGACAGCGCGACGGGCGTCGCGGCCGGTGCGCTGACGGCATTGCTCGGCCTGGGCATCCGGCTGCGCCAGGGCCGCGCGACGGGCGGCGATTGCCTGATCCGCACGCGCAAGGAAGGTGCCGCCATTCTCGTCGGCGGCGCGGTCGAAACCATTTGATTCGCAGGCGTTGTACCCCCCAACCCACTCATCAAGGAGACCGAAATGGAACGGAACGTCGTAGGCTGGTTCGAAATCTATGTGGACGACATGAAGCGCGCCCGCGCTTTCTATGAAGCCGTGTTCGAAACAAAACTGGACAACCTCGCGCCGGAAGGAAGCGAAGCGCCGGGCGGCCTGGAGATGTGGGCCTTCACCGGCGACCCGCATGCCGGCGGCGCAGCCGGATCGATCGTCAAGATGGAAGGCTGCAAGGCCGGCGGCAACAGCACGATCGTCTATTTCAGCTGCGCCGACTGCGCCGTCGAGGCAGCGCGCGCCGCCGCGAACGGCGGGCGCATCTTCAAGGACAAGTTCTCGATCGGGCAGTACGGCCACATCGCCCTCGTCGAAGATACCGAGGGCAACATCATCGGATTACACTCGATGAACTGAAGTCAATAAATTAATTCAAGCCTGGGGCGCCATCCAGGCCAGTTCCCAGATATGGCCATCGAGGTCTTCGAACCCGTGGCCATACATGAAGCCGTGGTCCTGCGGCGGGCGCGGTGCGCGTCCGCCGGCAGCAACGGCTTTCGCCACCAGCGCATCCACTTCCTCGCGGCTCTCGCAGCTCAGGCAGACGAGGACTTCCGTCGCTTCCTTCGCCTGCACGAGGGGCTTGTCGACGAACGTCTTGAAGAACGGTTCCGTGAGCAGCATCGCGTAGATGCTGCCGTCCGCGATCACCATGCAGGCACCGCTCTCGTTGGTGAACTGAGGATTGAAGGTATAGCCCAGCGCCTCGAAGAACGCCTTGGATTTGTCCAGGTCCTTGACGGCCAGGTTGACGAAGATCTGCTTGTTCATGATGCCTCCTAGTGTTGGGTGAAAGTGGATGCCACATGCCTACGACGAACGGGACATCACGAAATCGACAACGTCGTTAAAAAATTTTTTAACACCGGGGTCAGCCGGCCAGGAAGCCGCTCAGCTTCGCCAGGTCGATGTTGCCGCCGCTGACGAGAATCCCGACCTTCTTGCCGCGCAACTCATCCTGCATGCGCCGCGCCGCCGCGAACCCGAGGCAGCCGGTCGGCTCCACGACGATCTTCATGCGCTCGGCAAAGAAGCGCATGCATTGCACCAGTTCGTCGTCGGTGGCCGTCAGGATGTCGTCGACATCGCGCCGGATGATCGGGAACGTGAGGTTCCCCAGGTGCTGGGTCTGGGCGCCATCGGCAATGGTCTGCGGGGTGTCGATGTGCACGATCGCGCCCGAGCGGAACGATTGCTGGCCGTCGTTGCCCGCCTCCGGTTCCACACCGTACAGGCGGCATGACGGCGACAAGGCACGCGTGGCCAGCGCGGAGCCGGACAGCAACCCGCCGCCGCCCAGGCAAACGAAGAACGCATCCAGCGGCCCGACTTCCTCGAACAACTCCTTCGCGGCCGTACCCTGCCCCGCGATGACGTCCGGGTGATCGTACGGCGGGATCAGCGTGAGGCCGTGCTTCTGCGCGAGGTCGCGGCCGATCTGTTCGCGGTCCTCCGTGTAGCGGTCGTACATCACGACGTTGCCGCCGTAGCCGCGCGTGGCGGCGACCTTGGCGGCGGGAGCGTCCCGCGGCATCACGATCGTGGCGGGGATGCCGAGCAGCTTCGCGGACAGCGCGATGGCCTGCGCGTGGTTCCCCGACGAGAACGCGACGACGCCGGCGCGGCGCTGCTCGGGCGAGAACTTCATCAGGGCATTGCAGGCGCCGCGGAATTTAAAAGCGCCCATGCGCTGCATGTTCTCGCACTTGAAAAAGACCTGGGCGCCGAAGGCCTCGTCGACGGTACGCGACGTCAGCACCGGGGTGCGGTTGGCGACGCCGGCAATGCGGGATGCGGCCTGGACGACGTCATCGTAAGTAGGGAGCGGAATCGAGCTCATCCTGTTTTCCTTTTGGGCTGTTGGATGGCAGGCATTCTACTCAGCCCGGAATGGACGCGTCGAGGAGCGCGTATAACGCCTGCAAATCGAGCGGTTTGACGAGGTGATGGTCGAAGCCGGCGGCCAGCGAACGCCGGCGGTCGCTGGCCTGGCCGTAGCCCGTCATGGCGACGAACAGCGCACTGGCCGTGGCCGGCCAAACGAAAAATCATACTGTGGCCTGGCATTTTTCACTCGCAATTCGCGTTGACAGTAGAAAATGTTGGCGTCTAGACTCAGTTAATGTTTATTAATTGTGACGGAATATTTGGTTAATCCGGGTATCGGACGCCGAACGCTCCCGAACGGCGGAGGATCTTTCGCGGAGCAGAGGCGGACAGCACTCGCTTTCTGACGAAGCAGGTAGCTGCGGCGTGGTCGTGCGGCCACAAAGGTCTTGAATATATAAAAAACATTTGCGTTCTATAAACGTCGCGCCAGTCCGAGGGCAGTTTCGACACCCATACCTGGCGCCGTCCGCCGGCCCCGGACATTGAACCATTAATCTTGTATCTGGTAGGAGACATCATGGGAATTCAAAACAAACGACTCATCGTCCTGGCGATCATCGCAAGCCTCGCGGCAGGCTGCGGCGGCGGTTCGAGCGGTTCGAGCGGTTCGAGCGGTTCGAGCGGCACGGGCAGCACCGGCAGTACCGGCAGTACCGGCGGCACGGGTGGCACCGGCGGCACGACCGACCCGGGCAGCACGAGCCCAGGCACGGACGCCAGCGGCGCGGCCGCCACGTGGACGAGCGTGAAGTGGGGCGGCGGCGGCTACGTCACGGGCCTGATCTATCACCCGACGTCCGCGCACGTGCTGTATGCCCGCACCGACATCGGCGGCGCCTACCGCTGGGACGACACGTCGAAGTCGTGGACGCCGATCACGGACGGCCTCGGCTTCAGCGGTACCGAGAGCCGGTTCCACGGCATCGAAAGCATCGCCCTCGATCCGAACAACGACCAGCTCGTCTACATGATGACGGGCATGTACACGTTCGAAGGCAATGGCCGTATCTATATCTCGAGCGACCGCGGCAACACGTGGACGCACTATGACGTGCCGTTCGCGATGGGCGGCAATAACGGCGGCCGCCCGCTCGGCGAACGCCTGATGGTCGATCCGAACAAGCCGTCGACGCTGTTCTTCGGCTCGCGCGTGGCCGGCCTGTGGAAGAGCACGGATTCCGGCAAGACCTGGGCCCAGGTCACGTCGCTGTCGTCCGTCACGATGACGTCGGCCCAGGTCAAGGACGGCGGCATCGAGACGGTCGTGTTCGATACGAGCACCAAGGGCACCGGCACGGCCACGCAGACCATCTACGTGGCCATCGCGCCCGACTACGTCGCCGCGGCCGGGCTGACCTCGAACCTGTACAAATCCACCGACGGCGGCGCGTCGTGGGCGCCGGTCGCGACGCCGGTCTCCGGCTTCATTCCGCATATGGTGCGCGGCGTCGACGGCACGATCTATGTGCCGTTCACCCAGGGCAGCGGCCCAGGGATCGGCGGGCCGAGCAAGCTGTACAAATTCAACGGCACCAGGTTCGATCTGCTCAACAGCGTCGACTACGGCGGCTACGGCGGCCTGTCCGTCTACGGCAGCGGCGCGAATGCGCGCATCGTGCTGGGCGTCGCGAACACCTGGGGTTTCGGCCAGGTCGTCCAGTTGTCGGTCGACGGCGGTGCCAACTGGAAGGAAATCGAACTGGGCAAGCCGGGCGGCAGCGGCGGCGGCTGGGTGGACGACATCGAGATCGATCCGAGCAACCCCGACCACATCTCGCACGTCCATGGCGGAGGTATCCTCGAAACGCTGAACGCCTCGACGGCCACGCCGACCTGGGGCGACGCCGTCACCAATCTCGAGGAGACCGCGACCAATGCGCTCGTCACCCCGCCGGCCGGCGCGACGTACAAGTTCGTCAACAGCGCGGGCGACATCGGCACCTGGACCCAGACGGACCTCGCGACGAAACCTACCAGGGGCCCGACGCCAAACTGGAGCAGCGGCAACGCGGCCGACGTGGCATGGTCCGATCCGCAATACATCGCCGGTTCGGGCGTCGCAAACTGGCTTGATGCCAAGGGCTTCGGCTTCTGGTCCGGCGACGGCGGCGCGACGTGGGCGAACTTCGCGACCCTGCCCGCTGGAGCCAAGGACAATACGGGTGGCTCCACGACCCTGGTGGTCACGTCGCGCAACAACGTGATCTGGGCGCCGGCCAATTCCGTGCCGTCGTACACCACGAACAACGGCGCGAGCTGGACCGCAACTAACCTGCCGCCGCTGCCGAGCGTGGCCAACGGCTGGGATCGCGGCTACCGCCTGGCCGCAGACCGCAAGAACGCGAGCAAGGTCTACGCCTATGACTCGGGCGGCGCAACGTGGGGCACCGCCGGCAAGGTCTACGTCTCGACCGATGGCGGCCATACCTTCACGCTGAGCGCGGGCTCGACGGCGGCGCAACTGGCGCCGAACGCATGGTGGACCACGTCGATGGTGGTAAACCCGAACGCCGAGGGCGACCTCTGGCTGACGGACGGTAACGCCGTGTACCATTCGACGGACTCCGCGGCGACCTGGACGAAGCTGAGCGGCTTCGCGACGGTGGCGGGCAGCGGCACGACGGGGCAATCCCCGGCTGCCAGTGCCATCGCCCTGGGCAAGGCCAAGGCCGGCGCGTCGTACTCGGCCGCGGTCTACGTCGTGGGTACGAGGAGCGGCGTGTGGGGCGTGTGGCGCTCCGACGACGGCGGCGCCACCTGGTCGCGCTTCAACGACGACGCCCACCAGTTCGGCGGCATCGGAGCGATCGCGGGCGACTGGAATACCTACGGCCGCATCTACTTCAGCGGAACCGGCCGTGGCCTGATCTACACCAACTAAGGTCGGCCAGGTATCAAGGGGCAGCTTCGCGCAATGCCAGTCAGTCAAGCTGACTGGCATTTTTCATTGAGTATTTGGAAGTGATACGACGCTGTAATGGTCATTCCACGTCGGCCATCGGCCCCCGCCTTTCGACAATCACTCATCATTTCCAGCACCCGCCATGAATTCCCGATATGGATGAGCTTGTTGCGGTTATGAGACGTCCAATGGTTGCCTTCATGGAAATTCATTAATATGCAATTTTTCCCTGGAGCCCACCCCTTGAAACTTACAACGATCCGCCAGTCCGTCCTGCTGGGCCTGTACGGCAGCGCGGCACTGGCTTTCGCGCCGGCCGCCTTCGCACAAAATGCCACCGCGCCCGCCGCTTCCGACGCCAATATCCAGAGCGTCAACATCGTCGGCTCGCGCCGCGTCGGCAACACGTCGTCCACCGATACCCCGGTTCCCGTCGACTACATCCCGCTGACGAAGGCCGCCGAGCAGAGCGGACAGTTCGACCTGGCCCAGACCCTGGCCAACATCTCGCCGTCGTTCAACTCGACGCGCCAGACCGGTGCCGACGGCGCCGACCTGGTCGACTCCGCCGCCCTGCGCGGCCTCGGCTCCGACCAGACCCTCGTGCTCGTGAACGGCAAGCGCCGCCACACGACGGCCCTCGTGAACCTGTTCGGCGCGCGCAACCGCGGCAACACGGGCACGGACATGAACGCGATCCCCGTCCTCGCCATCAAGAACGTGCAGGTGCTGCGCGACGGCGCCGCCGCACAATACGGCTCGGACGCCATCGCCGGCGTCATCAACGTCGAGCTGCGCAAGGACCTGGGCTGCGAAGCGGTTGCCGGTTTCGGCGAATATTCCAGGCACGACGGCAAGAACTGGCTGGCCTCCGCGTACTGCGGCGTGGCCGTCGCGGACGGCGTGCTGGGCATCACCGGCGAATACTACGACCGCGGCCGCTCCAACCGCTCCGACCCGGGCAGCCTGCGCATCATCGGCGACACCAAGTCGAAGAACGAGACCGTCTACCTGAACGGCGAATTCCCGGTCGGCCCGGGCAAGCTGTACCTGACGGCCGGCGCCCAGACGCGCGATGCGTCGTCGGCGGCATGGGCGCGCGGCGGCATCGGTTCGGACGACATCCCGTCGCGCAACTCGGCCGCCATGTACCCGGGCGGCTTCGTCCCGTTCATCAACGGCGACATCGACGACCGCTACGGCATCATCGGCTACCGCACCCGCATCGGCGACTGGGCCAGCGATTTCTCGCAAACCTATGGCTACAACCGCATGCGCTACGACATCGCGCACACCCTGAACGCGTCGATCGCGAACCTGGACCTGATCAACGGCGGCAAGGGCATCAGCCCGTCGCAGTTCGACGCCGGCGGCTTCTCGTTCCGCCAGCTGACGACCAACGCCGACTTCAGCCGCTTCTATGACGACATCCTCGGCGGCCTGAACGCCGCGTTCGGCTTCGAATACCGCAAGGAGAACTACCAGATCTTCGCGGGCGAGCCGGGTTCGTACAACGACGTCGACGGCCTGGGCTTCGGCGGCAATGCCGGCAGCCAGGGCTTCCCGGGCTTCCAGCCGGGCGACGCCACCAACCGCGACCGTCACAGCTCCGCCGCCTACCTCGACTTCGAGGCCGACATCGCCCCGCGCACCAAGCTGCAGGCCGCCGTGCGCCACGAGCGCTACTCGGACTTCGGCTCGACGACGACCGGCAAGGTGGCCGGCGCCTTCAAGGCGACGGACGACCTGTTGCTGCGCGCCTCGGCCAGCACGGGCTTCCGCGCACCGTCTCTTCAACAGGTCTATTTCTCGTCGACCTTCACCGACTTCGTCGCCGGCGTGCCGATGGACGTCGTGCTCGCGCCGAACGGCGGCAAGGTCGCCAACGCGGCCGGCATCCCGAAGCTGCATGAAGAGAAATCGAAGAGCTACACGCTGGGCGCGACGTGGACGCCGACGAAAGCCATTTCCGTCACGGCCGACCTGTACCACATCCAGATCGACAACCGCATCGTGCTGTCGGGCCGCTTCGACGCCGACAACTACCCCGCCCTGGGCGCCATCCTGCAGAACCTGGGCGTGGGCCAGGCGCAGTTCTTCGTGAACTCCGTCGACACCCGCACGCGCGGCCTGGACCTGACCGCGTCGCACCGCACGAACCTGGGCGCCGGCAAGCTGGCCACGTATCTCGCCATGAACTTCAGCAAGACCGAAGTGACGGGCGTGCATGCACCGGCCGCGCTGGCCGGCTACGAAGACGTGCTGCTGTCCGAACGCGAGCGCCTGTTCATCGAACAGGGCGGCCCGCGCCGCAAGGCCACGCTGGACTTCGACTACACGCTGGGCCAACTGGAATCGGACTTCCGCATCATCCACTACGGTCCGCAGACGCTGGGCACGTTCTCCGGTCCGCCGGTGCCGAACCAGTACTACAAGGCCAAGACGTCGGCCGACCTCGCGTTCACGTGGTCATTCACCGAGAAGACCAAGCTGACCGTCGGCGGCACCAATATCTTCAATGTGCATCCGACGCAGCAGAATCCGGATGAGACGGATAATGGCTTCAAGTATGAGAGTGTGCAGTTCGGCCTGAACGGCGCCGCCTACTTCGCGCGTCTGTCGCACAAGTTCTAAAAACGTAGGCGCATCTGAAATACCGTCCCCCCCGCCTGCGCGGGGAGGACGTTGACGGCTACGTTTCCGAGCCGAACTGAACGCATCCTGACGGCATCTACCGTCATCGCACGCCAATGCGAACATCGCGTTCGACCAACCTGTGTTATGTTTTATCGCTGATGCATACCAGGCTGTCGACGGATCGATATGAGCTTCCCCAACGAAACCGTGGTTCCCGACAAGGTTGCGGTCGGCCCGATAGAACCGCCCCTGCTGTCGCTCGTCGTGCCGTTCTACAACGAGCAGGAGATGATCCCGCATTTCTTCAGCGGCGTGATCCCGGAACTCGAACGCATTCCGAACATCCGCTTCGAGATCCTGTGCGTAAATGACGGCAGCCGCGACCGCACGCTCGACTCCCTCATCGCGTATGCCCACGCGGATGCCCGTGTGCGCGTCGTCGATCTCACGCGCAATTTCGGCAAAGAGGCGGCACTGACGGCCGCCATCTTCGAAGCGCGCGGCGACCTCATCGTCCCGTTCGATGCGGATCTGCAAGACCCGCCCGACGTCATCGGCAGGCTGGTCGAAAAATGGCGCGAGGGTTACGACGTCGTGCTGGCCAAGCGGGCCGACCGCGAGTCCGATTCGCTGCTGAAGAAATGGACCGCGCAATTTTTCTACCGCATCCACAACGACATGGCCGACCTGCCAATCCCGGAAAACGTCGGCGACTTCCGCCTGTTCACCCGTAACGTCGCCAACGCGTTGAAGACGCTGCCGGAATCGTGCCGCTTCATGAAGGGCCTGTTCGCGTGGGTCGGCTTCAAGACGGCCGTCGTCGAATACAAGCGTGCGCCGCGCGCGGCGGGCAAGACCAAGTTTTCCGGCTGGAAGCTGTGGAATTTTGCGCTGGAAGGCATCACCAGCTTTTCGACCTTGCCGCTGCGCATCTGGACCTACCTCGGCGTCAGCGTGGCGATCTTCGCGTTGACGCGCGCGTTCTGGCTCGTCATCCGCACGATGTTGTACGGCGTCGACGTGCCGGGGTATGCGTCGCTGGCGACGGCGATCCTGCTGCTCGGCGGCATCCAGCTGATCGGCATCGGCGTGCTCGGCGAATACGTGGGCCGCATCTACCTCGAATCGAAGGGACGGCCCGTGTACCTCGTGCGCAAGCGCTACGAAAAGGCGATGGCCCATGCCTGAACGCGGCGGCGTGGGCCGCTTCCTGACCTATGCAGCCGTCGGCCTGGCGGGGATGTCCGGGCATTACGCCTTCCTGTTCACGGCTGTCTCGCTCGGCGTGCTCGCGCCCGTGCCGGCGTCCGTCATCGGCGCGCTCATCGGCGCCGTCATCAATTTCGTGATGAACGCCGTCGTCACGTTCCGCCGCCATGCGCATTCGCATTTGGCCTGGCGTACGGCCGCACGCTTCTTCGCGACGGCCGGCATGGCAGCGGCCCTCAACGGTGCCGCGATGGCCGTGCTGGTGAACGGCGTGCGCCTCGACTATCGCCTGGCCCAGGTCCTCGTGACGGGCATCCTGGTGTGCGTCACCTATGTCGTCAATTCGCTATGGACATTTCAAGCCAGCAAGGCCCGCTGACGCCCCTGTCGACCGCCGCGCCGCGCGGGCGCGACATCCCGCAGGCCCGCTTCTGGACATTGGCCCTGCTCGTGACAGGCCTCGCCCTGCTGCTGCGCCTGCCCACGCTGGCCAGCCGCTCGCTATGGCTGGACGAGACGTACAGCGCGTGGTTCGCCGCCGTCCCGCTGCGCGAACTGTGGACGAGCGTCCCGCTGTACGAGACGCATCCCCCGTTCTACTACACCCTGCTCAAGGGCTGGACCGCGCTGTTCGGCAGGCACGAGGCGGCAATGCGCAGCCTGTCCGTCCTCGCCAGCGTGCTCACGGTGTTCGCGCTGCCCGCCGGCGCGCGCTGGGCACGAATCGGTGCGAAGGCGGAGCGTGTCACGCTGCTGGCCGCCCTGTTCCTCGCCATGAACGCCGCGAGCATCCAGTATGCGCAACAGGCCAGGCCGTACGCGCTCCAGGCGCTGGCCGGATCGCTGGCCGTGTTCTTTGCGGGCATGCTCGTGCTGTCCTTCGTGCGACCAGATTCCCGCCGGTGGTGCTGGATCACCGGGCTCGCCGTCAGCGCCGGCCTGACGATGTGGCTGCACAACACCGGCGTGTTCGCCGCGCTGGGCCTGTGGACGGGGATGACGGTCGCGCTGCTGGCAAGCACGCCCGGCCCGCGCCGACCGCAGATCCTGGCCGTGGCTGCAGCCGGCATCGGCGCACTGCTCGTGTGGTCGCCGTTCATCCCGATGCTCGTCAAACAGAACGCGGCGATGGCGCACCTGTCGTACTGGATCCGCTTTACGCCGCGTAACGTCACCGCTGCCTGGACCGTGATCAGCGGCGGCCAGGTGCTGCACTATCCCGTCGCGCTGCTCGTGCTGCTGGGCTTTGCCTGGCTGTGGCAGCGGGCGCGCGCCCATTTCTGGCTGTTCGCGTGCGTGCTCGTGCTGCCGATCCTCGCGCTCGCCGGCTACAGCTATGTCGTGAAGCCGGTGTTCCTGTCGCGATTGTTCCTGTGGCTCGGGCCGTTGGGAATGGTGTTGACGGCGCTGGGCGTCGTCCGGCTGCCGTCGCGCTGGCGCCTGCCCGCGACCGCCGTCGTGCTGGCGCTGTCCGCATATGCGGTGGCGGGTTTTTATCGCTCGCACACGGAAGACTGGCGCGGGATGCTGGCGCAGGTGGCGCGCGACAGCCGGCCGGGCGACGTCGTGCTCGCGTTTCCGAACGAGGTGCAGATGCCCGTCACCTACTACATGAAGTCGGGGCCGGCCGTCGCCTATCTGCCGGGCCCTTTCCCCGCGCTGCACCTGGCGCGCACCTACACGGGCAATTCCGGCGCGCCGAACATCGCGCCTGAAGACGTCGCGCGGATCCGGGCGCTGACGGCCGGACATCCGCGCGTGTGGCTGATCGAGCGGCTGGCGAAGCTGTACGATCCGGACGGGATCGTGATGAAGGAACTCGCCAGTCGCTACCGGCTGGTGAAGACCATCGAAGGCAACGGGGCGAACATCCGGCTGTACGAAGCCGTCACACCGGGAACGTGACGGCGGCTTCGAGCCCGCCCAGCCGCTTCGATTCGCCCAGCGCCAGCGTCGCGCCATGCCGCTCCGCGATCGACTTGATGATGGCAAGACCGAGCCCGCTGCCCTTCGCGTCGCTGCCCGGCACGCGATAGAAGCGG
>NZ_JBKYMO010000103.1:0-14211 GCF_047302915.1 Massilia sp. CT11-108
CCTGGCAGCGCGGCGCTGCGGCGAACCGGGGCGGCCTGGATCACGACACCGACGACGCAGGCTGCGCGCCCGGCGACGCCCGCTCGGGTACGTGGGTCCGCGTCGCCGAATCGCTGGCAGGCCCGAACTGGGGGTCGCAATTCACGCCGCGCATCGGCACCGAAGTGCTGGTCGACTTCATCGACAACGACATCGACTGCCCCATCGTGGTCGCGCAGCTGTACACGGGCGCGGATGCGCCGCCGTTCGCGGCGGGCGTCGATTCCGGCGTCGACCACGCGGGCACGATCTCCGGCATCCACACGCAGACCTTCGACGGCGCCGGCTGGAACCAGTGGCAGCTGGACGATACGCAGGGTCAGCTGCGCATGCGCCTCGCCACCAGCACGGCGGCCACGCAGCTGAACCTGGGCCACCTGGTGCGCCAGGCGCCAGGCGGCGCGCAGCGCGGCCACTACCGCGGCAGCGGCTTCGAACTGCGCACGGATGCCTGGGCCGTCGTACGCGGCGCGGAAGGCGTGCTGCTGACGACGCGCGCACGTTCCGCGCAAGGCGCCGGCGTCAGCTCGACGCAGATGGACGCGGCCGAAGCGGTAGACAGCCTGAAAGCGGCGCAGTCGCTCGGCACCACCCTGCTGGACGCTGCGACGGGACAGCATGCGCTGACCAGCAACGCGGCCGCGCAAGCGCAGAAGGATTTCCTCGCGCAGATCGATCCGGCCGACAAGGGCAAGTTCGCCGGCCCGGTGAACGGCCAGGATGCCGCGAAGTCGACGCCCGGATCGCGCGACCTCGATACGTCGTCGCCCGTCGAAAAATTCGGCGCGCCGGTCGTGCTGATGGATTCGCAGGCCGGCATCAACTGGGCGACGCCCGCGTCGACCGTGCTGTTCGCGGGCCAGCATCTGCACTGGACGACGCAGTCGGACATGCACATGACGGCGGCGTACACGTCGTCGTCGGTGTCGGCCGAGGCGACGTCCTTGTATGCGCACGAGGGCGGCATACAGGCGTTCGCCGGTAACGGGCCGGTGTCGGTGCAGGCGCATACGGACCAGCTCGAGATCCTGGCGGACAAGGAAGTCACCGTCATCTCGGTCAATGACGGGATCGAGGTCAAGGCGAGCAAGAAGATCGTGCTGCAGGCGGGGCAGGCGTCGGTGACGCTGGACGGCAAGGATATTACGTTTGCCTGTCCGGGCAGGTTTTCCGTTAAAGGCGCGCAACAAGTATTTGATGAAGGTTCATTCGGTGCCGCACGATTGGAAGAGCTCCCGCATCGTCTTGTTACGCCAATACTACAGCCATATAGCATACGCTGGACAGCGACATCGGCTATCACGGGTAAGCCGGCGGCAGGCGTCGATGTCGACGTCTTTGACACCGAAAGCTTCGAGGTTGCGTATACCGGCACTACGCAAGGCGATGGCAGGACGCAGCGACTAACCGATCAAGAACGTCCGCAAGAATTCGTCGTCCTTGTCGGAAGCGGAAATTGGGTTACCGACATAACTGCCGATCAGGATCCCGTGACGTTAGAACCAGACGACTGGATGGATTTGGAGGCAGAAGAATGAACAGGATATATGTGGTGAAAAAGGGCGACACCCTAACCGGTATTGCGGCCCGGGAAAAGGTCGATCGATATGAACTCGCCTCATTAAACGACATACACAACCATAATCTCATTAAAATAGATCAAGTACTTATATTGCCGCGTCCGGCTATTGAGGTAACACCTGAAGAGCTCGGTCCGTTACCACTCCCGCAGCTCGATGATCTCTCGATTATTACTTGCCAGTTTATTGATGCCTCAAATGAGCCTATCGAAGGTATGCATGTCAATCTAACGATTGGCGCACACAAATTGCATCACTCGACTGACAGCGATGGATTCGTCCCTGCTGTCGTCCTCGAGCCGAGTGACGAAATTAAGATTTCCGTGAAGACATTAGCCGGTGAATGGAAGACAATTTCCGAGGTAAAGCCAGCGGGCCCCACGACACACGCGCGAGTTGTTAGTCCAAAAATAAAAAGGACTTCTGAACAGAAATTGCATGAAGGTCCAGCTCAACCTGCCAAACCTGTCGAAACAACCCGACAAGAGATTGGAAGCACTACCTTTACTCGGAGCCAGAACGGCCATCCTGTACAGCAGGTCGCATTGGAATGTCCGAATCCTGAAAATCTGAGGCTGGAAGCCAACCATAAGTATCGCGAAATCATTCTTGGAGCCTCGCGACGTTCAAAACTGTCGCCTCATGCTATTGCTGCCATTATGAACGCAGAAGCGGCTCGCATTTTAAACGTAAAAAAATTGCCAGTTATTGACAAAAAAACTGGCAAACAAAAAACTGACGCACATGGCACGCCAGTATTTATCAAGCAAACATACGACACTGGTGAGTGGGACCCTCGTTCTGAGAATCCAAGATCGTCTGCCAGAGGAATGACACAGTTTCTTGACGCCACATGGATAAGTCTGGCCCTCACCAAGGGCACGTTCCTGTACGAACGCGCTAAACGCGAGGGATGGGTTACTGAAAAGACAAAGACCGTGCAACGAGGTAAAGACAAGGTGGAGAAAACATATCCTCAATTCAACTTGGCTGACGGCACAGTAATCACTTCCGCACCGAAATCCAGCCTCGATAGATTACTTTCTTCACGTAGGTTTATACGGAAATGGGCCACGTCGAGTGATAAGAATATTCAAAATCTCCTGGATTTGCGGTATGATCCCGAATGCGCGATCAATACAGCCGTTGACTATGGCCTTCAGAACCTCGAGATGTTGAAGTCTAAAGGCGTAAAAGTAGACAGCATTCCAGACGGGGAAAAGGCGAAAGTGATTTATTTAACCCATCATCTCGGAGCAGATGATGCTATATCTTTCATTTATAATACAATGAGTGCAAAGAAAGCGGAGCTTCTTCTTAGAACCCAGATCAAAGATGAAGGCGCGGAAATACGTGCAAAGCGGGCGGGTGGTGATTATCTCAAGGCCCATCGAAATTGGCTCGGCGAGTTTATTGACAACAAGATCATCATTTCCGACAAAATGTGTACAAGACAGGGCACGCTTCCGCGCCACCTTATTGACCTTACAATCGCTATTCGCTAATCAATCATCAATAAATAATGAAAAAGCTCTATTTTACGATCATGCTTTGCACCGTCGTAAGTTTGTGCCACTCAGAAAACGCCAAAAGGCCGATTGGCCCACAACAAAAAGTTTTGTTGGATGAACGAGGCTCCGATTATTATTCTTACCATACCGGACTCGGAACGCTTGAGTTTTTGGACCGTTCAGGCGAGCGGGGAACCCCTGCAATCAAAATTCTCTTGAACGGAAAAGCCATCGTGAATTTAGAAGGCGTTACCGACAAAGGAGGATCCGAACAATCACTCATGCTCGACAGCTTCACAAATGTCATCGATTGGGCTTCCAGCAAAGGTAATCAGAGCGGCCCGGGTGATGTGAAAAGGATGATCGTTTCTGTTGGCGCAACGAGTAACTGCGTGAGACGTTATATCATGCTTGACTTTACTGACACAAAGCCCTTTGTATCTAAGCCGTTCTCCTACAATCCTGACGATGACATATGCGAACACCTGAAAAAAGTCAAGTGGGGAAAACAGGAAACCTTTATTGATTTAGCTGGACCTCAGCGCTATTTATATCGCCCTCAACGGGAAGTGATAGGTCCGATCGGCGATTGATACCACCTTTTTAAAAATTAACTTATCTTTGAAATATTTCAGAAATTAAATACAGTCGCCTATCCGACAGTCGTAGGCTCGGTCTGCCGGACAGCGTCTCCACTATGACGCGTGACCTTCAGGTGCGCATCCGGGCGTGTCGAGTCCCGTTTGATCGTAAACGCGTTTAACGAATAGTTCTGGCCGTTTCTGCTGCCATTCCTTGAGCGCGAGGATAGGCGTTTTTGCGTCGAGTGCACGTTGCGGAATATGGTGGTTGTACAGCTTCAAATAGTTCATCAATGTAGCCTGCAAATCGGCTCTGCTGTCGAAGCGGGTCTGCTGCAGCAACTCGTTGATACGGCCGTTGAAGCGCTCGGCCATGCCGTTCGTTTGCGGGTGCCGTGGCGGCGCCAGGCGATGCTCGGCAGGCAGGGCTGCGCAGGCCAAGTCGAAGGCGTGCTGGCCGCTGGGCTTCTTGTCCCTGGTGGCGAAACGGTCGGTGGATTGCGAGCCGTTGTCGATCAGGATCTTGCTGATCCTGATGGGCGAGGCCAGCTTCAGGCGGCGCAGGAAATCGACACTGCTGTTCTCGGTCATGTCGCCGTAGATGTGCATGAAGACCCAGCGCGTGGCGCGGTCGATGGCGACGAACAGGTAGCGGCGCGAGGTCTCGACCGGCATCTGGGGCAGGTACTTGATATCGATATGAATGAAGCCCGGCTCGTAGCCCTTGAAGGTCTTCTTCGCTTGAATCGCTTCGCCTTCGGCTTTCGGGATCACGTCTTCAAGACGCGACATCCCTTCGCGCTTGAGCAGGCGCGCGATGCCCGAGCGGGAAACGTCTGGATTGATGTGCTGTCGCGTGATGAACAGCAGGTCGTCAAGGGGAAGATAGAGTGACTGGCGCAGCGCCAGGACGATGGCTTCCTGTGCCGCGCTCAAAGTCGTATGCAACGTATGGGCACGATGGGAACGGTCTTGTACGTCATCACGCTGGAGCCATTTGCGGGCGGTAGCGCGGCTGATATTGAAGACCTTTGCGGCCTACCGGTCCGACAGGCCCGAATCCTTGATCTCCTGCCGGATTTTCGGGGTGGTACGGGCTTGTGGATGGATGCGTGAACTCGTGCTGCGGACTGCTCCTGTTGCGGTTGAATGCCAGGACTGCTGAACCCAGCAATCAAGTCGCCCAGCATAGCCTTTGCACGGAACAAAGACCAGCTACGACGAGGTAAATGATCGCACGAAACTAAACAGCTAAAGGACACTCATGCGCATAAGCATCATCGCACTGGCAATCGGCATGCTCGGCTGCATTTCCCAATCAGCATGGAGCCAAGAAGCTTCGGAAACACACTATCGTTGCACCAGCAAGCCGTGTGGAAACACCGCTACCGGAGAAGACCCGCAAGATGTGTTGTTACGCGAGGCACGTGCGGAACAGAGCAAAATAAAGTCTGATGGACCTGATCAGGCTCGCTGGCAAATTCCTATCTATTCCACATCGACGAAGAAGTCAGATTTGGAAATATTGATAACGAAGAGTGCGAAATTCTCTATGCGACTAGCACCGGCGCAAGGGCTTCTGTATTTCAACACACCCTCTTCCAATCAAACGTTTAAAATTGACGAGCCAAATGTCCCGGACAATCTTTGCCCAAAGTATAACCTTCAGATTGTCGATGCTTCGGATAAGCACGCGGTAATACAGAAAAGCTGCCCGCGAATTCAGTATAGAACTGGCAAATTCTTTAGTGGCGTCACATACTACTTGTATGACGTTCAGACTGCCACCATGCGTGATATCTGGCGCGCGAGCGCTGTCGGCAGCAAGGATCCGTTACCACTAGCGGATCCAGCCCCTTCAATGAAAATTATTGACAATGGCTATCTTTTCGATTGGAAAGGGTCGCACCCGGGCGGCTCTTCGACAACGCCAGCCACCATTCGGAATAAATATGTTCGAAAAGTCGAGAACAACAAGCAGATCCTCGCTTGTATCGACATGAAAGTACAAGGAGGTGCCGTTGAGAACGAGATGTGTGAGGGGAGCACGGTGCCCAAAGTTAATTAGGTCACGTTCTCGCTTGTTGCTCACGGTTGGGCCGAAGGCCATCTTGCCGCAAACTGGTTAACCTGCGCTCATCCAATGTTGAACGATTGTCTGCGTGCACTTGTGGACCAAAAACAGATGCGTGCTACCGAGTGGTATGACATCGCAGGCGTCAGCGGTACGGTGCACTCGATCTCTGCGAGACCTTCAGCGACTTGGCACTCGAATACCTCTCAATAGTTGGGCGTGACAAGATCTGGGGGGCGCCGAATGACGCCGCTCGAAACAAGGAACGTGTAGAACCTACCGACGAGTACTTCGATAATTGGTGCCACGCATACAAAAAGATGCAGTTCGCCGATTACATCTCATCGAGGAACGAGCGTGCCTTTGTAGAGCGCGCCTGCAAGTGGTACTTCGTCGAACAAATTGCCGGAGAAATCGTAGATGATAGACCGTTGCTTGAAACAGTTCAAAAGCCCTAACGTGTGCGTTGAGAAGCCCGCCATGGCCGGCTACGCGTTTGCCATGCTTGCCACCACAGCGGTTCTTTGTATTTCCGGTTGCTCGGCCCAAGATAAAAAACTCAAAGCCTCCGATGATGTCATGGCATTGCAACAGCTCGTCGATCTGTCGTCCGATCTGAAGTCCGCTCGATGGGAAATGTTCGGAACGCCAGAATATGAAGGCGGCGTACCGGGCCCCACGGATTATATGACCCTAGTTGCAGAAATTGAACCGGGTACAAATGCCGACAATTTCACGAGCGGCACGAACGACAAAAGTGTATATATTGTTCCAGAAGCCGCGCGACCATGGATTTCAAGCCATTTCCGAAACATTATGGAGAAGAACAAGAACGCGAATCTCGACCTCGCAACAGCTGCCGGATGCCACGCATATCAAGCAAATGTAAAAAAATCCGGACGCAAGGTCAGCGGTTTTTCGTGCGAACAATCCGGAAAAGTTCTCGTGTATCTTTCATTATTTTGATGACTCAAGCGCCGGCGGTCTCCCCGACTATGGCGAGCACTACACATGCCCCATCACCCCAGACTGGTTCCAACATTCGTCCTGATGATGATAATTGGGACGGTGTCTGCAGCCCCGCCGCAGGTACTTTCGATAACAGCCACATGCCGTGATAATGAAAAGTGCATCTTCGGCAACGCCTGGATGGAGATCGATTTGACGCCGACGAACAATGCAAGCACGTCGTTCCGGATTATCGGACGCGACAGGGCCGAACTCGACGACAAATGACACTCAGGCGCCCGCGCCCACACCCGCACGGCGCCCATGCTTGACCCGGTACATGGCCTGATCGGCCAGTTCGATCAGCCGCTCCATGTCGTCCCCATCCTCCGGCCACAGCGCAAACCCGACGCTCGCCCCCAGCGGCAGCGCGCGCCCTTCGAACTCGAACGGCGCGCCGATCGCCGTCGTCAATGCCTGGCATTTGTTCGCGACGCTGCAGCGGTCGCGCACGCCGACGAGAATCACGCCGAACTCGTCGCCGCCGACGCGCGCCGCCATGTCGTCCGCGCGCAGTTCGGCGCCGATGCGGCTGGCCACTTCGCACAGCGCCGCGTCGCCGGCGCGGTGGCCGAGGTTGTCGTTGATCGCTTTCAGCCCATCCATGTCGATGTTCAGGACGGCGATGTGTCCATGGCACCGTGCCGCCCGCGCCAGCTGCTGGCGCAGGCTGTCGTAGAACTGGGCCCGGTTGGCGAGGCTCGTCAGGGCATCGTGCGTCGCGCGGTAGTACAGGTCGTTCGACGCATTCTGCACCGCGTGGTAGATCGCCGCGCCGACGAGCGTCGACAGCAGGCCGAGCACCTGCGCATGCCAGGTGCCGAAGGCGTTCACCGACGACGACACGATTTTCAGCACGCCCACCGAATGCTCGTCATGGCGTAGCGGCACGACGAGCATCGAGCGCAGGCCGACCTTGCGGCACGCTGCACGGTCCACGCGCGGGTCGAGCTCGGCGTCGTCGCAACGCAGGATTTCATTCCTGTCCACGCACAGGCCGGACAGACTGCCTTCGCGCCGCAGGCGCAACCCCAACTGCGCCCGGGCGAGCCCGGCTGCCGCGCGGTACACCATCTCATTGCCCTCGGCCAATTCCAACGCAGCACCCTCGGCCCGACACAGCGTCGCGGCGCGCTGGCTGACCAACTGCATGACGCCGCCCAGATCCAGGCCCTGGCAGGCGATCTCGGTCTGGATGTCGATGATGTCCAGCAGTACGGCCGCGTCCAGCGTGATGGTGCTCATGTCTAGTCAAAGAGAAATATCACAAATAATCACACAACCAGTGTGGACCATTTGCCTCTTGTTGACAAGTTAATACTGACGGTTGTCGATGCGATAATCCACCTTGTCCACGTCCACGTAGCCATGTTCTCCGGCCGGATTGAACGTGAACACGCCCACACGGCTGCCGCGATACGCGCCCCACGTCAACGAAAAGTCGGGCAGCACGGTCTCGTACCTTGCTCCATCCGCGCTGACGGCCAGGGTGGTCTTGCCATCCAGCCCCCACGTCGAGCGCAGCCAGATCGCATCGTGCTTCCACGGCTGCAATCGGGTGTAACTGCCGTCCCGGGACACTTCCAGGTAACGCTTGCCCTCCACCATCACGATGCCCGCGGACGCCGTGGATTCGGCGGGATTGGCGGCGCGCGGCTGCGCCGCGAAGTGGACGAGGCCGGCATGCTGGCCCTCGGCCATCCCCGCCAGTTCTATCCGCGCTGCGAACGACTGGCTGCCCGTCCGCACGACGCGCTGGGTCAGCACATTGCCCACCTTGAGCAGGTTGGCGCCGTCCAGGCCGGGAAAGGCGTGCAGGCGCAGATGGCCGGGACGGGCCGACAGCGACCACTTGTCCATGCGCGGCTGGTAATTCCATTCCCAGACGGGCGCGAGCGCGCCGGCATCGAAGTCGTCGCCGCCTTGCGGGAACCGGCGGACGGACGGCGTGCCCGGCATCCGTCCTTCCCACACCATGGTGCCGATGCCGGCGCGGTCGGGCTGCCCGATCACCGGCCAGCCGTCGATCCAGTGGACCGGCAGCAGGCTCGCGGCCCGTCCCGCCCAGTCGCCGCTGCCGTGGTGGGTGAAGAAATACCAGTTGCCGTCCGGGCCCTGGACGATCCCGCCCTGGTTCGGCTCCATGGCGGCGCGGTCCGCCTGCATCAGCTGGCGCTTCTCGGACCACGGTCCGCGGATCGACGGCGCCCGCCGCATCATCATCACGCGCGCGTCGCCCTGCACTTCGCTGAAGAAGTGGTAATAGGTGCCGTTGAACTTGTACAGTTTGCTGGCCTCGCTGCCCTTCGACTGGTAGATCACCTGGTCGGTCCCCGGCACGAGGCTGCGGTTGTCCGCGCTCAGTTCCCACAGATGGATCTTGTAGCCGTCGCTGAAGTGCGTGCCGACCAGGTAGCCCTTGCCGTCATCGTCCCAGAACGGCGCGCAGTCGTCCCATCCTGTTGCACGCAACACGTGCTGCAGCGGCGTCCACGGCCCTTCCGGCCGTTCCGCGCTGGTCATGAAATAGCCTTCTTCCGGGGTGCCGAAATAAATCCAGAACCGGCCCGCATGGTGGCGGATGGCGCCGGCCCAGATGCCACGGCCGTAGCGGTTCATCCGCGTCCAGTCCAGTTCCGGCGAGATCTGCGTGAGGTCGGGCACCGCGTGGCCCACCGTGCGCCAGTTGACCAGGTCGCGCGAATGCAGCACCGCCATCCCCGGAGAAAACTGGAACGTCGATGTAATCGCGTAGAAGTCGTCGCCGACGCGGATCGCATCCAGGTCGCTGTAATCGGCCGGCAGGACGGGATTGCGATAGCGGCCGTTGCCGAGATCGCCCCACTTGGCCCAATCACCCCAGGCCACGGCCTCCCCGGCCTGGCAGGGGCCGGTCGTGACGGCGGCGGCCAGCAGGCCGGACAGTGCGACGGCGCACCAGCGGGAGAATTTATGTTCGGGAAAGGTTGGCATGTCCGTTGCAAATGGTCCTGATCGTTAAAAATTTGTGTCCGCTGGCGGGGATTAGGTCTACAATTGTATGGTATCGATAACGTACATTTCTGTCTAGCCAGTGCGGCAATTTTACAGGCTGGAGCTGTCGATACCGTCCGGACGCGGACGTTTTTCATACATTAAAAACCTCTGGAGGCAGATTTAGGCCTTTCCCGACTCTGGCTCCGGCAAAAGATGTTATCGGTAACCTAAACACGAGAAGAGGTGGAAAAATGGGGGAACAAACATGAGGGCAATTAAATTCGACCGTGCGGCGAGGCGCATCGCCTGCATGGCGGTGTCAATCGGTATCGCCGCGACGCTGGTGCCCTACCCGGGCCAGGTCGCCATGGCCGCAGACCCGATCGACACGATGGTGACCAGCTACCAGCCCGTCATCAGCGAATCCATCGATGCGAACGGCTTCAAGCATCCCGGGGTCGGGCTCACGAAGGAGACCCTGGAAACCATGCGGGCCCAGGTCCTGGCGAAGAAGGAGCCCTGGAATACCCACTTCAACATGATGCTCAAGTCGGGCAAAGCGTCGCGGACAGTGGGCATCTCGAACGTCAACGGCGCCGACCCGACGCAGCCGCGTATCCTGGGGATCGATTCCCAGGGCGCCAACGGCCTGTTCATCAACGACGCACTGACCGCCTACACGCAGGCGATCCTGTACTACGTGACCGGCGACGACGTCTATCGCGCCAACGCCATGCGGATCATCCGCCTGTACGGGAAAATGGATCCGTCGAAGTACGTGTACTTCGTCGACTCGCACATCCATACCGGGATCCCGCTGAGCCGCATGACGGCGGCGGCGGAAATCCTGCGCTACACGAGCACCCAGACGCCGGCGCTCGCATGGACGGACGACGATACGGTCAACTTCTCGAGGAACCTGGTCACGCCGGTGATCCAGACCTTCGACAACTGCAACTGCCGGTTCATGAACCAGCACCTGTACACGACCATCGCCAAGATGTCCGGTTCGATCTTCATGGGCGACCGCGACGGCTATGACACGGCCGTCGAGTGGTTCACCGTCAACAAGGATGCCCCCGATCCGGCCTGGACCGGATCGATCAAGCAGTTGTTCCGGACGGTCACGAAAAACGACGCCACCGGCGAAGAGATTCCGCCGCAGATCCAGCACGTCGAAATGGGCCGCGACCAGGCGCACGGCGCCGGCGACCTCACGAACTCGGAGATCCTCGCGCGCCTGATGATGGCACAGGGTACCAAGGTCGATCCGGTGGCGGGCACGCCGTCGACGGCATCCAACGCCGTCGGCCCGTACGAATTCATGGACGACCGCCTGCTGGCCGTCCACGAACTGTTCGGCAAATACATGATCGGCTATGACATCCCATGGGTGCCTGTCGCCATGAGCGTCAATCCGGATGGCAGCATCCGCGCGATGTACAACAACGTGAATCCGTCGTACCGCGGCCGGCTCACCCAGAACAACTGGGAAGCCTTCTATTATTACAAATACGTGCGCGGCCTCGACCTGGAACAGATCGCGCCGGGCTATACCACGATCTACGCCAAGCGCAAGGCCTACAACTGGGATGGCGTCGACGGCGGCGGCGACTTCTGGCTGACGCTTCCCAAGGCCGCCGAAGCGGAAGGCAGCAAATACCTGGGCATCCCGATCGTCGATCCCTATCGCGAAGTGGAAGACCGGTTCACGGCATACGACAGCAATGCGGTCGCGCAGGCCGAAGGAACGACCGGCTTCGTGAGAAGCACGGCCACACCGGAAGGCACGCGCATCGCCGTGTACAGCTATAACGGGGCCGCCATCCCCAACATGGGCTTCCGCATCCGCACCAATGGCCAGGCCATGATGGAGGTCGACGGCATGTCGGTCGCGTTGCCGAATACGCGGGGCCAGTGGCGTTACGTCGTGGTGCCGATGAACCTGGGCGATTTCCTGCCGCTCAAGATCACCGGTGCCGGTACGACGGTCGACATCGACCACATCAACGTCAAGTCCAGCACCTTGCTGAGCCCGCCAGTCTTCAAGTCCGGCACCGGCGACACGACGGCGTACACGTATGCCGGCGCCACCATCCCCGTGACGCTCGACCTGTCGGCGACCGACCCGGCGGCCGGCGACGTGGTGACCTACAACATGGACGACCTGCCGCAGGGCGCCACGTTCGATACCAGTACGGGCGCGTTCTCGTGGCTACCCACGCAGGCCGGCACCTACACGTTCCTCGCCGAAGCATCGGACGGCACCTCGGTGACCACCAGGCGTGTCATCGTCGAAGTTGCCGCGGACCGGCAGGCCGCCGTGGCGACCGTCGCCGCGCCGTTCAAGCCGGACACCCTGTACGTTACCGCGACGAAGACGGCCTACGAGAGCGCCTATGCCGACATGCAGAACACGATAGGCTCGGGCACCGACGACACCTACTTCCAGAAGCTTGGAGCGTTGCGCAACGCGGTCGCCGGCCTGCGTGAACTGACCCCGCTGCTGAAGGACGGCAGCATGGACTACACGAACCTGTTCTTCAAGACCAACCTGGTGACGAATTTCGGCGACTGGGCGGCGAACGGGGTCGACAACAATACCGACAGCTTCATCGCGTTCACGATCGCCCGCGATACCAATCACACGTTCACGCTGGACTTCGGTCCCAGCTTCAAGGTCGCCGCGAACAAGTTCCAGCTCCAGCCGCGCACCAGCTTCCCGGAACGCGTCGGCGGCGTGACCATCTTCGGTTCCAACGACAACGAGAACTGGACCCGGATCTCGCCCGACGAGACGCTCGGGATCGAGGGCTGGCAGACGCTGCACGTGGCGGACGAGTTCCGCACGAAGCGCTATCGCTTCTTCAAGCTCTCGATGATCCATGATCTCTGGTCGTATAACATCCTCGAACTCGGCGAATTCCGGATCTTCGGCACCCGCTATGAAACCGTGAACAAGCTGACCAGCGTGTCGCTGGGTTCCGACCAGGCGCTGAAGAACCGGGTCGTGCCGGGGAACACGATCAGGCTGACGTTCCAGTCGTCCGAGCCGATCAACAACGCGAGTGCGACGATCCAGGGCGAACCGGCCACCGTCACCACCACGGACAATCTGAACTGGACGGCGACGACAGTCGTCAAGGCCACCATGGCACCGGGACCGGTGAAGCTGCTCCTCAACTACAGGACGGCCGACGGTACCGCCGCCGAACCCGTCCTGTTCCCGACCGATTCGTCGACCCTGTTCATCGCGGACCAGAAGGATTACATCGACAACGTGCTCGACATCGCGACCGTCACCGATTCCAACGGCCGCAATGCAACCGATGTGATCAAGAACGCAAAATTACTGTTCGACAGCAACCTGACGACGAACACCGACTTGCGCCTCAACGGCAGCGGCAACAATGGCTGGGTCAAGTTCGACTTCCGGCCCGGCGTCACCACGGTGCTGTCCCGCGTCGACGTCATCGGTCCCCAGAACCAGTACTCGGGCCGGATCAACGGCACCGTCGTCCAGGGTTCCAATGACAATGCGACGTGGACCAACATCTCGACCTTCGCCGGGAACACGCCGGAGTGGCAGTCGCTGAAGATCACCGGCACCACGCCATACCGTTACATCCGCATGACCAACGCCAACGCCTGGTTCGGCAACATGACGGAACTGCGCCTGTACGGTACGGTGAACGCCGCGGACACGACCGCGCCTGGCACCACGGCCACCGCGCCGCAAGGCACGGTGACCACGGACGCGACGATCACCTTTACGGCCGCGGACAACCAGGGCGGTTCCGGTGTCTCGGCGACCTATTACACGGTCGACGGCGGCGCGCAGCAGACGGGCAACTCCGTCACGCTGACCACGAGCGGCACGCACACGGTGAGCTACTGGAGCAAGGACTGGGCGGGCAACACCGAACAGGCGCACGCGGTGACGGTGTCGATCGACAAATCGGCGGACGTGACCTCCTTCGCATCGATCGCGCGCTCGGGCCTGACGGTGAACCGCTTCACCAACAAGTACACGGGCACGGTGACGATCACGAACACCGGCGGCCAGACGCTGACGGGTCCGCTGCATTTCCGCCTGCAGGCACTGACGGCCGGCGTCACGCTGGACACGCAAACCGGCGTGAAGGACGGCGTGCCGTACATGGCGCTGCCGGTCGCCGGCCTGGCCCCGGGCCAGAGCGTCACCTTGACGACCACTTTCTCCAACCCGAACAAAGCCGGCATCGCGTATACGCCGGCCCTCGTCAGCATCCAGTAAAGGACCTGACCATGTTTCGCTTCAAGCACTTCTTATCCTGGCTGGCACTCGCGGCCGCGCTGACCGGCACCTGCGGCCAGGCAGCCGCTACCCCGCTCTATCACGTCGACATCGACACGGCGTCGCTGGGTTCGGGGCCGGCTTTCCTGGAGCTGTACTTCCTGGG
>NZ_JBKYMO010000104.1:0-14166 GCF_047302915.1 Massilia sp. CT11-108
GCAGCGCGCGGTCGAGCCGCGAGCGCACGCGCGACAGCGGCGTGCGCAGGTCGTGCGCGATCGAATTCGATACGTGACGCACGCCTTCCATCAGCGCTTCGATGCGGTCGAGCATGCGGTTGATGTCGTCGGCCAGGCGCGCGAATTCGTCGTTGCCCATCACGACGATGCGGCTGGACAGCTCGCCCGCCGCGATGCGCGCCGTCGTGCGGCGGATGCGGCCGATGCGCGCTTCCAGGCGCGAGCGGAAGATCTGGGCGCCGAAGAACGCGAGCAGGATCGACACGGCGCCGCTGACGAGCAGCGCGCGCTCGACGACGCTGCGGATGGCGTCGAGTTCGATCAGGTCGCGGCCGACGACGAGCCGGCTGCCGTCGTCCAGCCGCGTCGCGATCACGCGCACGGAGACGGGCGTACCGCTCCGTTCCATCTGCCCGAACGCCAGCTCGCCGGCCGCCGGCAGCTCGCCGGACCAGCGCCCCAGGTTGCCGGCCAGGAGGCGGCCCTTCATGTCGACGAGGCCGACCACCTCGGTGTCGGTGTCGATCAGGTCGTGCAGCTGGGCGTCGATTTCGCGTACGAGACCGGCGCGGCCGTCGCGGACCCACGCATCGGCCAGGTGCGTTTCCACGGCCATGATCTTGTTGTCGATCGAGTGCTCGAACACGCCCACCGTGCCGAAATAGACGATGGCGGACAGGGTCGCCATCGATGCGGCCAGCAGCAGGCCGTAGCCGACCGCCAGCCGGAACGCGATCGAGCCGCGCAGGCCGAACCGGCTGCTAGCGGGCGGACGGGCCATAGGTCGGCGCGGCGCTCAGCACATAGCCGGCACCGCGCACCGTGTGGATCAGGGGGGGGCTGAAATCCTTGTCGATCTTGCTGCGCAGGCGGCTGATCTGCACGTCGATGACGTTCGTCTGCGGATCGAAGTGGTATTCCCACACGCCTTCCAGCAGCATCGTGCGGGTGACGATCTGGCCCTCGTGGCGCATGAGGTATTCGAGCAGGCGGAATTCGCGCGGCTGCAGCGTGATCGTCGTGCCCTGGCGCGTGACGCGCATCGTGCGCACGTCGAGCTGCAAATCGGCCACCTGCAGCACGGTGGCTTCGCGCGACCAGCTGTTGCGGCGGCTGAGGTTTTCCACGCGCGCCAGCAGTTCCGACATGACGAACGGCTTGGTCAGATAGTCGTCGCTGCCCGCGCGCAGGCCGCGCACGCGCTCGTCGACGCTGTTCAGCGCGGACAGGATCAGCACCGGCGTGCCGTCGCCGCGCGCGCGCATCTGTTCGAGGATGCCCAGGCCGTCGACCTGGCCGGGCAGCATCCGGTCGAGGACGACGACGTCCCAGCGCGTCTCCTGCAGGCGGCGGTTGCCCGCTTCGCCATTCGTTTCCGCCTGCACGGCATAGCCGGCCGCGCGCAACCCGCTACAGAGGTAGTCGCGGGTTTCGGTATCGTCTTCGATCACGAGGCAGTTCGGCATGATTCGGCTCTTGGTGTTAAGTGGACTATAGCGCTGCGGTGCAGTATAGGCGAGTGACGGGACCTAAAAATTACGATCAGGTAATGTCGACACGTAGTGGCACATTACCAGATCGTAATGCCGTATTGATGCGCTGCAACGTAAAATCCGACCGTTTTCATTTCATGGAGTCCCTTTCATGGGCACTTGTTCGAGTGGCAGTTGTTGCCGGCTGAATGCCGGTCCCGCCCCGGCAAGATAACGCAGGTCCTCCTCCTGCCGTCATCTCGCCCCAGGGGGGATGATGGTATCCACGACACACGAATCACCAAGCGCGAATGAAAGGTATGCCGTTCACCGACGGAGATACCGATGTTTCGTTGTTCCCTGTTTTACCTTGCTGCAGGCTTGACGCTCGCGGCGCCAATCGCCCGTGCCGACGAGGCCTGGAATGCGCACGTCCAGGCCACGTACGTGTGGCAGGCCAAGCCCGCCTTCGACGCCGCCTACACCGGCCCCGCCAGCCTTGCCCCGTGGCGCGAGACGGGCTATTCGTTCAGCGCCACCGCTGCCTTCGGCGTCCGTCCGTGGACGGGTGCTGAGCTCTACGTCGATCCGGAAGTCGTGCAGGGCAAGGCGATGTCCGGCCTGCACGGCCTGGGCGGCATGACCAATGGCGAAGAGCAGAAGACGAGCGGCACGAGTCCGACCTTCTATCGCGCCCGGCTGTTCCTGCGCGAGACGTGGAACCTGAGCGGAGATTCCCAACCCGTCGACTCCGACATGAACCAGCTCGCGGGCAGCGTGGCGAGCCTCCGCGTCGTGCTCACGGCCGGCAACCTGGCCGCATCCGACATCTTCGACGCCAACAGCCAGGCGCACGACGCGCGCAGCCAGTTCCTCGACTGGGCCCTCGTCGCGCACGGCGCCTGGGATTTCGCGGCCGACGCGCGCGGCTACACGTGGGGCGCGGCACTGGAATACTACGATGGCGACTGGGCCGTGCGCGCGGGCCGCTTCATGCTGCCCGCCGAATCGAACGGCCTGCCGCTCGACACGCGCATCTTCAAGCACTACGGCGACCAGGTCGAGGTGGAACACCATCATGCGTGGTTCGGCCAGCCGGGCACCGTGCGCGTGCTGGCCTTCCGCGACCGCGCCCGCATGGGATCGTTCCGCGACGCGCTGGCGGCAGCCGCGCCGCCGGATGTCGGCACCGTACGCCGCGAGCGCAGCAAGACGGGCTTCGGCCTGAGCCTGGACCAGGCAGTGGCCGGGCGTGCCGCCATGTTCGCGCGCGCCAGCCGCAACGACGGGCAATCGGAAACGTATGCGTTCGCCGAGATCGAACGGTCATTGTCCGTGGGCGCCACGCTGCAGGTCCGCGGCGCCGATACGCTGGGCATCGCCGCCGTGCGCAACGGCCTCTCGCAGGCGCACCGCGACTACCTGGCGGCCGGCGGCATCGGCGCCTTCATCGGCGGCGGCCGGCTGGACTACCACCCCGAGCAGATCGCGGAAACGTATTACAAGATCGGCCTGGGCCGGTACGCCGCCCTGTCGCTGGACTGGCAGCACATCGCCAACCCGGCCTACAACGGCGCGCGCGGTCCGGTGAACGTGGCCGGCGTGCGGCTGCACGGGCAATACTGAGGAGACGATCATGTTCGAACTGTTCACCCCGGGCCGCACCGGCCGCTCGTTCCTCACGACCACCCCGAACCGCTGGGACTGGGCGCTGCTGCCGCTCGTCCTCGTCGTGCTGGCGCTGGCCGCGTACGGCGCGATGCAGATGGCGCGCCCGTTCGTGCTGGGCCAGCCGACGCCGATCTCGCTCGATCCGGCGGTCCTCCCGTACTACCTGCTGCGCACGATCCTGCGCATGTTCAGCGCGTTGGGTGCCGCGCTGCTGTTCACGTTCGTGTTCGCCGTCGTCGCCACGCGCTGGAAGAGCGCGGAAAAGATCATGGTGCCGCTGCTGGACGTGCTGCAGTCGGTGCCGATCCTGGGCTTCCAGGCCATCGCCATCGCGCCGTTCATCGCCCTCTTCCCCGGCAACCTGCTGGGCGTGGAATGCGCCGCCGTGTTCGCGATCTTCACGTCGCAGGCGTGGAACATGGCGTTCAGCCTGTACCAGTCGATGAAGACGATCCCGCCCGAACTGGCGGAAGCGGCGCGCGTGTTCCGGCTGTCGCCGTGGCAGCGTTTCTGGCGCCTGGAACTGCCGTACGCGCTGCCCGCGCTGCTGTGGAACATGATGATGTCGATGTCCGGCGGCTGGTTCTTCCTCGTCGCCGCGGAGGCGATCTCGGTGGCGGGCCAGGACATCAAGCTGCCCGGCATCGGCGCCTACATCGCCGTCGCCATCGAACAGAAGAACGGCGGCGCCATCGCGTGGGCCATCGCCGCCATGTTCGCCGGCATCCTGCTGTACGACCAGCTGTTCTTCCGTCCCCTGCTGGCGTGGGCCGACAAATTCCGCTTCGAGGAATCGCAGGGAGAATATGCGCAGCAATCGTGGGTGCTGGACTGGGGCCGCCGCAGCGTGTGGATCCGCGCCCTCACCGACCGCATGTGGGCGGCGCTCGCACGCACGCTCGGCTGGTTCGGCACGCCGGAACCCGTCGACGCGGCGCCGCGCGTTTCCCGCTTCGCGCTGTCCGCGCGCGCGATCGACGGCATCGTCCTCGCGCTCGCGCTGCTGGGCGCATGGCGCTTCATCCTGTTCATCCACGCGCAGGTCGGATGGGGCGAGGCGCTGCGCGTCGTGGGCCTCGGCTGCATCACGCTCGCGCGGGTGATGCTGCTGATCGGCCTCGCATCGCTCGTGTGGGTGCCGGTCGCCGTGTGGATCGGGCTGCGTCCCCGCTACGCCCAGGCCGTGCAGGCGCTCGCGCAATTCCTCGCCGCGTTCCCCGTGAACCTGATGTTTCCGATCGTCGTGTACGCGCTCGTGCACCTGCGCCTGAATCCGAACATCTGGCTCAGTCCATTGATGGTGTTCGGCACCCAGTGGTACATCCTGTTCAACGTCGTCGCGGGCGCGTCCACGCTGCCGAACGAGTTGCGGCTCGCGGCCGACAACCTGGGACTCACCGGCTGGCTGAAATGGAAGCGCGTGTACCTGCCGGCCGTGTTCCCGAGCTTCGTCACGGGCGCGATCACCGCCAGCGGCGGCTCGTGGAACGCGAGCATCGTGGCGGAATACGTCACGTGGGGCAAGACGTCGCTCGTGGCCGATGGCCTGGGCAGCTACATCAAGCAGATGACGGACGCCGGCGACTTCCACCGCATCGCCCTCGGCATCGGGGTGATGTGCGTATTCGTCATGGTATTGAACCGCTTCTTCTGGCGCCGGCTGTACCTGCTGGCCGAAGACCGCAGCCGCTGAAAGGGACTACAAGATGACCGACAAACTGATCGAACTGCAGGCCGTGCAAAAGGCCTTCCGCAGCGCCGACGGCGCCCCGCGCACCGTGCTCGAAGGCGTCGACTTCACGCTGGCGGACGGCGAGATCGTCGCGCTGCTGGGCAAATCCGGCTCCGGCAAATCGACGTTGCTGCGCATCGTCGCGGGCCTCGTGCCGGCCGACGCGGGCAAGGTCGAATACCGCGGACGTCCCATCCGCGGGCCGCTGTCCGGCGTCGCGATGGTCTTTCAATCGTTCGCGCTGTTCCCCTGGCTGACGGTGCAGCAGAACGTGGAGCTGGGGCTCGAAGCGCAGGGTGTCGCGCCCGCCGCGCGGCGCGAGCGGGCGGACGCGATGCTCGACCTGATCGGCCTCTCCGGCTTCGGCAGCGCGCTGCCGCGCGAGCTGTCGGGCGGCATGCGCCAGCGCGTGGGCATCGCGCGCGCGCTCGTCACGCACCCGGACGTGCTGCTGATGGACGAAGCCTTTTCGGCCCTCGACGTGCTGACGGGCGAGACGCTGCGGGGCGACATCCTCGACCTGTGGGACGGCAAACGGATCCCCACGCGCGGCATCCTGATCGTGTCGCACAACATCGAGGAAGCCGTCATGATGGCGGACCGCATCATCATCCTGTCGAGCGATCCGGGCCGCGTGCGCCACGAGATCCGCATCGACCTGCCGCGCCCGCGCAATGCGGACGCGCCGGAAGTGCGCGCGCTCGTCGACGAGGTCTATGGCCTGATGACGATGCGTCCCGCCGCCGCGCCCGCGACGGCGCGCCCGGCCACCATCGACTACCGCCTGCCGGACACGGACGTGGGCCGCATGGAGAGCGTGCTGGACCTGCTCGCGGGCGCCCCGTACGACGGCCGCGCCGACCTGCCGCAGCTGTCGGAAGACACTGGGCTGCCGGACGAGGAACTGTTCCCGACCTACGAGGCATTGAACCTGCTGGGCCTCGCGCACGTCGAGCGCGGCGACATCGCGCTGACCGGCCTGGGCCTGCGCTATGCCCCGGCCGACCAGGCGCTGCGCCAGACGCTGTTCGGCCAGCAGCTGTTGAAGAACGTGCCGCTGGCCGCGCGCATCCGGCGCCAGCTGGAGGACGAGCCGGGCGGCGCGCTGCCGGAAGATCCGTTCATCGACCTGCTGGAAGACACGCTGGAAGCGGACCAGGCTAGGCGCATGCTGGAAGTGGCGATCGAGTGGGGCCGTTACGGCGAGCTCTACGAATACGACTATCATACAAGGCAACTGCGCGGCCGGCTGAAACTGCCGGGTACCGGCAACGCGAAGGAGTGACATGGAAACCGACACCCTCGACCGCAAGGTCGCGCTGACCGTGGCGCTGCTGGCGTCCTTCATGGGCGTCTGCAAGGTCAAGGACGACAACATCGTGCAGGCGATGCAGCAGGCACAGGCCGACAAGATCGACCACTGGGCCTTCTACCAGGCCCGCAACCTGCGCCAGGAACAGGCGCATACGACCCTGCTCCAGGTGCGCCTGGCCGCTGCCGGCCGCCCGTCCGGCGAGCAGGCTGGCTACACGGCCGCGATCGCGGATCTGGAAAAGCTGGAACACGACCAGGCGCAAAAGAAGAACGAGGTGCTGGCGCAGGCCAAGCAGGACCAGGACACGTACGATGCGCTGAACTACCGCGACGACCAGTTCGACCTGTCCGACGCGGCGCTGGCGCTGGCCCTGTCGCTGCTGGCCGTCACGACGCTGACGCGCCAGCGCTGGCTGTATCTCGCGGCGCTGGTGCCGACGGCGATCGGCGTGTTCTATGGCGTGGCCGGGCTGGCGGGGTTGCCGTTTCACCCGGGCTGGCTGACCGGGCTATTGTCGTAAGCCTCGTACCGTAATACGTCATCCCCGCGAAGGCGGGGATCCAGGTTTGCCCGCGTCGCGGTAACGCATGCAAAATTGGCCCCCCGCCTCCGCGGGGGCGACGGGTCACGCAGCCAGGCCGAGCGCCTGCTTCTGCAGGCCCACCAACTCGCGAATCCCCTGCTCCGCGAGGTCGAGCAGGCGGTTCATCCCCGCCCGGTCGAAGGCCTCGCCCTCGGCCGTGCCCTGCACCTCGACGAAGTGCCCGGCCTCCGTCATCACGACGTTCATGTCGGTGTCGCAGCCCGAATCCTCGATGTAGTCCAGGTCCAGCACGGGCACGCCGCCCACGACGCCCACCGAGATCGCGGCGACGAAATGCTTGACCGGCACGGCCGGGACCAGGCCCGCCGTCACGAGCTTCGAGAACGCGTCATGGGCCGCCACCATCGCGCCCGTGATCGACGCGGTGCGCGTGCCGCCGTCGGCCTGGATCACGTCGCAATCCAGGTGCAGCGTGCGTTCGCCGAACGCTTCCAGGTCGAACGCGGCGCGCAGCGAGCGGCCGATCAGGCGCTGGATTTCCTGCGTGCGGCCGGACTGCTTGCCGCGCGCCGCCTCGCGGTCCATGCGCGTGTGCGTGGAGCGCGGCAGCATGCCGTATTCCGCGGTCAGCCAGCCCTGCCCCTTGCCCTTCAGGAAGCCCGGCACTTTTTCCTCGATGCTGGCGGTGCAGATCACCTTCGTGTCGCCGCATTCGATCAACACGGAACCTTCGGCGTGCTTCGTGTACTGGCGGGTGATGCGGATGGCGCGCAGCTGGTCGACGGCACGGCCGCTCGGGCGGAGGGTTTGGGTCATGGATGTCCTTCGTGGTTGGTTATTTCAATTTATTTCAATATTTGCGACGACTTCTCGATGGCATCGCGGATCTCGGCGATGGCCTTCTCGATGTCGTCCTCGTCGAACGGGTCGTCCGGTGCCGGCGCCGCGGCAGGAGCATCGATGCGGCTCGTGACTTCGCCGTCGGGCACCGTCTGCGTCGAGACGACGCTCGGATCACCCGCGGCGGCCGGCGTCCCTGCGCCCTGCCACTGGATGGCGAGGGCCGTCGTGTTGTCGCCGCGGCTGCCGGCGATGGCGGTGGCCATCGCGATCATCGCCGGCACGGCCTGCGTGATCGGCTGCGCGGACAGGCGGTGCGCGATCTCGGTGTCGGGCAGCATGGACCACAGGCCGTCGGAGCACAGCAGCAGGACGTCGCCCGGTTCCAGGCTGGCCGCGCGCGACAGCTCGACCTTCGGCGGCGTCGACGCGCCCAGGCAGTTGTACAGCTTGTTGCGGTCCGGGTGCGTGGCGCGCTCGCTCGCATCGGCCTGCCCTTTCGCGATCAGGTACTCGATGTGCGAATGGTCGCGCGTGCGCCCGAGGACCTGGCCGCGGCGCAGCCAGTACAGGCGCGAATCGCCGCAATGGGCCCAGACGGCGCTATTGTGCTGCACGAGGCAGGCGACGATCGTTGTGCGCGGGCTGTCCGGCATCGCTTTCTCGCGCGTGTAGCGCAGGATGTCCTCGTGGGCCTGCTCCAGGGCCTCCTGCAGGAAGCGCTCGGGCTTGCGCACGTACGGCGTCGCCTGCGCCTTGAAGCGCGTGGCGATGCTTTGCAGGGCGATCGTGGCCGCGACCTCGCCCCGCAGATGGCCGCCCATGCCGTCCGCCAGCACGAGCAGCAGCGCGTCGCGCGTGTACAGGTAGCCCATGCGGTCCTGGTTGAGTTTGCGGCCGCCGATGTGGCTTTGCTGGTAGACGGAAAATTGCATGGCTTATCCTCAGGCGCGTCCGCGGCCGAAGCCGATGCGTTCGACGAGGCCGCGCCAGCCGGAAGCCGGCGCCGCATCTTCGGTCTCGGGCGGCAGCGCCGCCGGCGTCGCAGGAAGACCCGCCTGCAGCACCTTCTGCACGGCGAACACGCTCTGCGGCCGCGCCAGCGGATCGAGGGCGAGGCACGCCTTCACCATCGCCACGAGGCCCGGCGTGTACGTTCCTTCGAGCTTCGCGATCTGTTCGCCCACCGTATCGGCCGCGCGGCGCTGGTCGGCCGGCTGCGGCGGCGCGCCCGCCATGCACGCGAACATGGCGGCGCCGATGCTGTAGATGTCCGTCCACGGCCCGAGCGCGCTGCCCTTCGCATACAACTCGGGCGCCGCGAAGCCGGGCGTGTACATGGGCGCCAGCGTGGGCGCGTCCGTGTGGATGGTCTGGCGCGCGGCGCCGAAGTCGAGCAGCATGGGCGAGCCGTCCGTGCGCAGGTAGATGTTGGCCGGCTTGAGATCGAGGTGCAGCAGCTTGTTCGCGTGGACGTCGCGCAGGCCGGCGCAGACGCCGTTGAAGACCTGGCGGATGAACGGTTCGCCGGCGCGACTGCCTTTCGCGACCAGGCGCGCGGCCACTTCCTGCAGCGAGTGGCCCGATTCGTAGGCCATCACCATATAGACCGTGTCATTGGCGCGGAAAAAATTTAACACCCGCACGACATTCGGATGAATGATGCGCGCCAGCGCCCGCCCCTCTTCGAAGAAGCATTTCAAGCCGATGCGGAACACGGGCAGGTTGGCCTTCGCGATCACGGGCGCCAGCTCGCCCGGCGCCCGCAGCGCCAAGGCGCTGGGCAGGTATTCCTTGATCGCCACGGCGTTGCCGTCGCCATCATATGCAAGATAAACAATACTGAACCCGCCGGACGCAATTTTCTTTACAATGCGATATCCGCCAATTTCCAGCCCATCGGGCAGGGGAGCATTATTCTGGGCAGCCATTTGGGAAAGTATTCCTTGCTAAACACGGCGATTGTGTGGATAAATCACCGCTTTGTAAAGAATAAGGGAATCTCGCAAAACCACAGCGCGCGGCGCCACCCGCACCGCGCTGCGGCCGGACAAGCGGCTTTGCGAATTCCCGGAAATCGGGGACTCCATTGAGCATTTCTAGCATGACAGGTTATGCGGTCGCCACAAGCGAAGGCGCTGCCGGCACCCTGACGATCGAGATCAAGAGCGTCAACTCGCGCTTTCTCGACCTCCAGTTCCGCATCAACGACGAGCTGCGCGCGCTGGAACCGGACCTGCGCTCCGCCATCATGGCGGCCATCACGCGCGGCAAGGTCGAGGTGCGGCTGTCGTTCGGCCGCAAGGCCACGACCGGCTCCCAGGCCCTGAACCAGACGCTGCTGGCCGACCTCGCGCGGCTGCAGACCGAGGTCACGCGCCACTTCGTGTCCGCCCCGCTGATGACGGTCGCGGAACTGCTGCGCTGGCCGGGCGTGATCGAAGAAGCGCAGATCGGCCAGGAATCGCTGCAGGCCGACGTCGCCGCCCTCGCCGCGAAGACGATCGCCGCCTTCGTCGACAGCCGCAAGCGCGAAGGCGCGGCGCTGGAAGCGATGCTGATCTCGCGCATCGAGGCGATGGAAGCCATCGTCAAGCGCATTACCCCGCTGATCCCGCAGGTCATCGCCCAGTTCCAGCAAAAGGCCATCGAGCGCATGCAGGACGCGCTGGGCCTGGCCGGCCACGGCAACCCGCAAGTGCTCACGCGCCAGGAAGTCTTCGAACGGATCCGCCAGGAAGTCACTTTGTACGGCATCCGCATCGACGTGTCGGAAGAATTGTCGCGCCTGACGGCCCACCTGAACGAGACCCGCCACATCCTCAAGAAGGGCGGCCAGGTCGGCAAGCGGCTCGACTTCATGATGCAGGAACTGAACCGCGAAGCGAATACGCTGGGCGCCAAGGCTTCCGTCAAGGAGCTGGCCGATGCGTCGATGGAGCTCAAGCTGCTCATCGAGCAGATGCGAGAGCAAGTACAAAATCTGGAATAATCGTCAAGCCTGCGGCTTGGCATGGTGGGCACGGGGTGCCCACGCGAACTTATCACACGTAATAAAGGAACCACCATGCTCACCAACGCTTTCTCCGGCAGCCTGTTCGTCGTCGCCGCCCCGTCCGGCGCCGGCAAGTCGACCCTGGTCAATGCGCTGCTGGCGCTGGAACCGGGCATCAAGCTGTCGATCTCGACGACGACGCGCCCGCCGCGTCCGGGCGAAGAGGACGGCCGCGAATACCACTTCACCACCGCCGAGGATTTCGTCGCCCGCGCCGACCGCGGCGAATTCCTGGAATGGGCCGAGGTGCATGGCAATTACTACGGCACGAGCCGCCTGACCGTGGAACAGGAAATGAAGACGGGCACGGACATCCTGCTGGAAATCGACTGGCAGGGCGCGCGCCAGGTGAAGAAGCAGTTCCCGGACGCGGCCGGCATCTTCATCCTGCCGCCGTCGATCGCGGCACTGGAAGAGCGCCTGCACAAGCGCGGCACGGACGAGCCGCACATCATCACGCGACGCCTGCTGGCCGCGGGCGGCGAGATCGCTCACGCTCCCGAGTTCGAGTATGCTATCATCAACGAAGAGTTCAACGTCGCCCTGTCCGAGCTGCAGGCGATTGTCAAAGCGACACGTTCGCGCTTCGCCCAACAGGCCGCCCGCAACGCCTCGCTCTTTGCCCAGTTGGGAATCCATTCTTCTTGATGTTCGGGGTCAGAGCCCGGTTTTCGCGCTTGGGCTCTGACCCCGACTGACTAGACAGAACATTCGCATATTGCCTGCCGCATCGAAGTCGCTTTGAACAGCCCGACCGAATAGTTATCTGATCCCTAGGAGCACCATATGGCCCGCATCACCATCGAAGATTGCCTGAAAAACATCCCGAACCGTTTCCAGCTGACCCTGGCCGCGACCTATCGCGCCCGCCAGCTGCTGCAAGGCCACACCCCGAAAGTCGAAGCCAAGGACAAGCCGACCGTCGTCGCGCTGCGTGAAATCGCTGCCGGCAAAGTCGGCCTGGAAATGCTGAAAAAAGTCCCGATGTAAGTCGGGCGGTGCCTGAGCTTACATACGCTCTTGGGGTCAGAGCCCGAATTTATCGGGTGGGCTCTGACCTCAACTGATCCCAGCCCGTGATTCTGTTATGCTGTTTCCATACTGCGGCTGATTGTCATTACGTATGAGTTTATCCTCACCGGACTCCCTCCACTCGGGCACCAACAACAAGGCGAGCCGGCCCGGCCGGCCCGCCAACAAACCGCAGGAAGCCGAACCGGCGTCCGCTCCCGGCGTCGCGTCGATCACGCACCTGGCCGGCAAGCTGGCCGAATACCTCACCCCCGTCGAACTCAAGCGCGTCAAGGAAGCCTACCGCTTCTCGGACGAGATGCACCTCGGCCAGGTCCGCAAGTCGGGCGAGCCGTACATCTCGCACCCGATCGCCGTGGCCGAGATCTGCGCCGACTGGAAGCTGGACGCCCAGGCGATCATGGCCGCGCTGCTGCACGACGTGATCGAGGACCAGGACGTCAAGAAAGAGGAACTGCTGGAGCGCTTCGGCCCGCAGGTCGCCGACCTCGTCGACGGCCTGTCGAAGCTGGAAAAGATCGAGTTCCAGAGCGTCGTCGAAGCGCAGGCGGAAAACTTCCGCAAGATGCTGCTGGCGATGGCGTCGGACGTGCGCGTCATCCTGATCAAGCTCGCCGACCGCCTGCACAATATGCGGACGCTGGGCGTGATGGCGCCGGCCAAGAAACGCCGCATCGCGGGCGAGACGATGGAAGTCTACGTCCCGATCGCGCACCGCCTCGGCCTGAACGACATCTACCGCGAACTGCAGGACCTGTCGTTCTCGCACCTGTACCCGCTGCGCTACCGCACGCTGTCGAAGGCGATCAAGGCCGCGCGCGGCAACCGCCGCGAAGTGGTCAGGAAGATTCTCGACGCCGTCAAGAACCAGCTGTCCGCCGCCGGCCTGCCGGCCGAAGTCTACGGCCGCGAAAAGACCCTGTACGGCATCTATAAAAAGATGCGCAGCAAGCACCTGTCGTTCTCGCAGGTGCTGGACGTGTACGGCTTCCGCGTCGTCGTCGACACGGTCCCGAACTGCTACGTGGCGCTCGGCGCCCTGCACGCGCTGTACAAGCCCATGCCCGGCAAGTTCAAGGACTACATCGCGATCCGCAAGATCAACGGCTACCAGTCGCTGCATACCACCCTGATCGGCCCGTACGGCACCCCGGTCGAATTCCAGATCCGCACCCAGGAAATGCACCGCACGGCGGAATCCGGCGTGGCCGCGCACTGGCTGTACAAGACGGGCGACCAGAACATGACCGACCTGCAGCAGCGCACCCACGCGTGGCTGCAGTCGCTGCTCGACATCCAGCAGCAGACGGGCGACTCCGCCGAATTCCTCGAGCACGTGAAGGTCGACCTGTTCCCGGACTCCGTCTACGTGTTCACGCCCAAGTCGAAGATCATCGCCCTGCCGCGCGGCGCGACGCCGCTGGACTTCGCCTACAGCATCCACACCGGCATCGGCGACCACACCGTGGGCGTGAAGATCAACCACGAACCCGCATCGCTGCGCACGGAACTGCACAACGGCGACATCGTCGAGATCGAGACCGATCCCGACTCGCGCCCCAGCCCGACGTGGCTGAGCTTTGTCCGCACGGGCAAGGCGCGTTCGGCGATCCGCCATCACCTGCGCACCATCAACCTGAACGAATCCGTCGAACTGGGCCAGGAACTGCTGGGCCAGGCGCTAGGCCAGCTGGGCATCAAGACCGAACTTCTGCCTTCGATGATCGAACGCCTGCTGGCGGAATCGTCGGCCAAGTCGATGGACGAGGTCTACGCCGACATCGGCATCGGCAAGCGCATGCCCGCACTCGTGGCGCGCCACATCGTGAGCCTGCTGGGCGGCGATGTCGCGTCCGTCCCCGCGCAGCCGAGCCACGGCGCCGAGCTGGATCCGGTGACGATCTACGGCAGCGAAGGCGTGTCCGTGCAGCTGGCACCGTGCTGCCAGCCGATCCCGGGCGACCACATCATCGGCCAGCTGCGCCGCGACCAGGGCCTCGTCGTGCACACGGCCGACTGCTCGCAGGCGAACCGCCTGCGCCTGAAGGAACCGGACCGCTGGATTCCGGTCCAGTGGGGCAGCGAACTGAACCGCCGTTTCGACTGCCGCATCCGCCTGCTGATCAACAACGAAAAGGGCATCCTGGCCCGCGTCGCCGCCGAGATCGGCGAGTCCGACGCCAACATCACGTATGTCGGCATGGACGAGGACGACGAGCACATGCTGACCCAGCTGCGCTTCACGATCCAGGTCAAGGATCGCGTGCACCTGGCGCACCTGATCCGCAACCTGCGCCGCGTGGCCGGCGTCAACCGCGTGGAGCGCGAGCGGGCGTAATTCCCATACGCGTTACGCCGGCAGCGTACAGCGGAACCCGACGTACGCCCGCTCCGCCTGCGGCCGCTCGTCGACGACGGTAAAGATCCCCGCCCCTTCCTCGGACGACCAGCTGCCGCCGCGCGCCAGTGCCCTGCCCCACCAGC
>NZ_JBKYMO010000105.1:0-14045 GCF_047302915.1 Massilia sp. CT11-108
TCCTGCAGGCCTTCGCCGAGGCGGTCGACGATCCGCAGGCCGGCAACATCGAAGGCCTGCAGGAAGCGCTCGCAGTGCGCAGGGACGGACGGCGCGCCGGCGCGTTCCAGCCACGCGGCGCACAACGCCGCCTGGTGGTCGCGCACCAACTGGCCGAGATGGACGGCATGGGATTGGGGAATCATCGGTGGCTCCTGGTCGGGTCGGGCTATGAAAGTCTTGCGCCGACCGAGAGGCATCGGAGATTAACTGCGTGGTCGATGGACTATACCACCGATTGCGCTAGCCCAGATTGGCCACGCGGGCGACGGCCGCGCCCAGCTCGGCGAGCTGGAACGGCTTGCGCAGCACGGCGTCGCTGCCGATCGCGTGTTCGATCGCGCCCATGTCCGCGTACCCCGTCGCCACCAGCACGGGCAGGCTCGGGAACAGCGCGCGGGCGCGCACCGCCAGGTCGACGCCCGTCATGTCCGGCATCAGGTAGTCCGTCAGCAGCAGGCCGGGCCGGCCTCCCTCCAGTGCCGCCAACCCTTCCCCGCCGTCGCCCGCCTGCGACACGTTGCAGCCGAGGGCCAGCAGGGCATCGACGATCCCCGCGCGCACAGATTCGTCGTCCTCGACGACGAGCACGCGCAGGCCGGCCAGCTTGCGGCGGTCGACCGCGGCGGGCCGCTCCGACGCCGTGGCGTCATGCGCGGCGGGCATCCAGATCTCGATCGTCGCGCCCTCGCCCGGGACGCTGTGCACGAACGCCGCGCCGCCCGATTGCTGGGCCATGCCATACACCTGGCTGAGGCCCAGGCCCGTGCCCTTGCCCACGGCCTTGGTCGTGAAGAACGGCTCGAAGACTTTCGCCGCCACTTCCGGCGACATGCCAGGGCCGTTGTCGGACACCGCGACGCGGACGTAGTCGCCCGTCGCCAGCGTCCCGGCGGGCGGTCGTGCGCACGACGCCTGCAGGCGGATACGTCCCCGTCCGCTCATGGCGTCGCGCGCGTTGATCATCAGGTTGAGCAGGGCCATTTCCATCTGGCTCGCGTCGGCCAGCACGCTGTCCACGTCGTCGTCGACCGACAGCACGAGCTCGACACCCGCCCCCAGCACCGGCCGCGCGAGCTCCTCGACGCTCTCGAACAGTGTCCGCACCAGCAGCGGGCGCAGGTCCAGCGACTGGTCGCGCGCGAACGTCAGCAGCTGGCCCGTGAGCTTGGCGCCGCGCCGGCACGCCGCCTGCGCCGTCTTCGCGCGGGCCAGCGTCGATTCCTCGCGCGAGAACATGCCGATGAGCTCCATGTTCCCCTGGATAACGTTCAGCAGGTTGTTGAAGTCGTGCGCGACGCCGCCGGTGAAGCGTCCGAGGAATTCGAGTTTCTGCGCCTGCGCCATCGCCTGCTGCGCGCGTTCGCGCTCCATGATTTCGGCCGTGAGCCGGTCGTTGGCCTGCGCCAGCGCCCGCGTGCGCTCCTCGACGCGCGCCTCGAGGTTCGCGTTCAGCGACTCGAGCTGCGCCAGCACCTCGCGCGCCTCGTACTGGCGCCGGCGCGCGCGCAGCGCGGCCCCTGCCGCCGTGGCCAGCGTGTCCGCGCTCAACGGCCGTTCGAGCAGGAGGACGTTGCCGAGGGCGGCGAAGGTCGCCTTCAGTTGCGCCGGCGCGGCGCCGTACCGTTTGGCCAGCAGGACGACGAACGGAAAATCCGACCACGGTTCCTGTTGCGCGAGCCACTCGGCGATGCGCGCCAGGGTGCGCGCCGACAGCGCCTCTTCCGCCACGATGGCCGCCGCCGCGCCCTGCCCGATCGCTTCGACCAGCGCATCGGCACCGGGAACGACTTCGCACCCGACGCCGTCGCGCTCGACGACCCCGGCGATCACGTCGGCGTCGCGCCCGTGCGGGGCGAGGACCAGGACGCGTTGTTCGCGATGATCAGGCATTGGCGTCGGATACGGCCATCATGGGCGTCGAGCCGCGGTAGGTGGGCAAGCCCGTCAACACGCCTTCGAAGCCTTCGAGCGCGGCACCCACGTCGACGCCGTCAGGACCGAGCTGGAGCTCGTGGATGGTCAGCGCATGGTGCGCCGTCCGGCTCTTGGACACGGTGATCGCACGGCGCAGCTTGCCGCTGGATTCGAAGTAACGCAGCAGGATCGCCGCATCGCTCAGGTAGCTGAGATCGACGTCGCGCGCGCCCTCGCCGACGACGCCATGCTCGGCGAGGATCAGCGCCGTCGTGACGCCCTGCTGGTTGAGGTAGGCGAGCAGCTCGTGCATCTGCAGCAGCAGGAATTGCTCGCCGGGCATCGCCTGCAGGTAGGCGTTGAGGCTGTCGATGGCGATGAAGGCGGCACCGTCGATTTCCACGGCGTCGCGCAGCATCTGGGCGAACTGGCCCGGCGCCAGCTCGGCCGGATCGACATGGCGCACCGTCAGCAGCCCGGACTCCAGGTGCGGCGCCAGGTCCAGCCCGAGGGTGGCCGCGCGCGTGAAGAACGTCCCCATGCCTTCGTCGAAGAGGTAGTACGAGGCTTTCTCGCCCCGCTCCAGCGCCGCCAGCATGCAGCGGACCACGACGGTCGTCTTGCCGACGCCCGACGGCCCGACGAACAGCGTATTGGTCCCGGCAACGAGGCCGCCGCCCAGCAGCATGTCGAGTCCATCCGATCCCGTGGAGCGCGTCACGGGCGTGAACGCCGCCGAGTGTTCCGCCGCGACGAGCCGGGGGAAGATGCGGAGGCCGCCCGTGTCGAGGATGTAGTCGTGGTAACCGCCGCGGAACTTGATGCCCCGCATCTTCATGATATTGACGCGGCGGCGTTCCTTGCCGAATTCCTTCGCGATCTGTTCCAGGCTGACGACGCCATGTGCGATGCTGTGCAGGTGCTGGTCCGACTGGTTGGTCTTGTCGTCCAGCATCAGCACAGTGCACGCGCGCGACGCAAAAAATTGTTTGAGTGCAAGGATCTGGCGCCGGTAACGCAGTGGATTCTGCGCCAGCAGGCGCATTTCCGACAGGCTGTCGAACACGACGCGCACCGGATTGATGCGGTCGACTTCTTCCATCACGCCCCGCGCCGTCTCGCCCAGCTCGATCTCGGCCGGGTGCAGGATCGACTGCTGCGCCTCAGGATCGAGCGCCCCGTCGCTGGCCAGTTCGAAGATCGCCAGCTGGTCCAGCGACCAGCCATGGCTTTCCGCGACGGCATCGAGCTCATCGGCAGTTTCCGACAGGGTGATGTACAGCCCGGCTTCCCCCTTGGCAACGCCGTCGAGCAGGAATTGCATGCCCAGGGTCGTCTTGCCCGTGCCAGGGGTGCCTTCGACGAGGTACACCCGCTCCCCGGTCAGGCCGCCGCCGAGGATGTCGTCCAGCCCCGGCACGCCGGTGGAGACGCGGTAAGCGGGTTTGCGTGAAGTGCGGCGGGAGGCAAGCGGCTCGGTCATGCAAGTACGTCCTGAAAGAATGCGCTCTGGATGAACGCAACGGCAAGATCATTATAGGACGAATCAACCGCTCGTCAGCGCGCGGTCGACGAGCTCGATCCAGTGCGTCACCGGCGTCGCCGTCCCGGACTGCAGGTGCGCGATGCAGCCGACGTTGGCCGAGACGTATTGCTGCGCGCCCGTCGCTTCCAGGTTGGCGAGCTTGCGGTCGCGCAGGGCGTGCGCAAGCTCGGGATGCAGCACGGAATACGTGCCGGCCGAGCCGCAGCACAGATGGCTTTCCGCGCACAGCACGACATCGACGCCGGCCGCGCGCAGCACGCCCTCGACCTTGCCGCGGATCTGCTGGCCGTGCTGCAGGGTGCACGGCGGGTGGAACGCGACGCGCTCATGGATGCGGCCCGAAAGAAGCCGCGCGATCTCGCCCTCGAAGTCGCACATGATCTCGGACAGGTCCTTCGTCAGCGCCGAGATGCGCGCCGCCTTTGCCGCATACGCCGCGTCGTGCGCGAGCAGGTGGCCGTAGTCCTTGACCGTCACGCCGCAGCCGGATGCCGTCATCACGATGGCCTCGACGCCGCCCTGCTCCACGTACGGCCACCACGCGTCGACGTTGCGGCGCATGTCGGCGAGTCCCCCGTCCTGGTCGTTCAGGTGGAAGCGCACGGCGCCGCAGCAGCCGGCTTGCGGCGCTTCGATGAGCTGGATGCCGAGCGCGTCGAGCACGCGCGCCGTCGCGGCATTGACGTTCGGCGCCATCGCCGGCTGCACGCAGCCCGCCAGCACGAGCATCCTGCGCGCGTGGTCGCGCACGGGCCAGCGGCCGGGCGCGCGCGCCGGCTGCAGCTTGTCCTGCAACGCGGACGGCAGCAGCGGGCGCACCACCTGTCCCGCCCTGAACGCGGGCTTGAACAGACCGGTACGCGGCAGGAATTCCTTCAGCGTCGTGCGTTTCACCCTGTCCGCCAACGGACGCGCCACGCGTTCCTCGACCACCTTGCGGCCGATGTCGACGAGGCGCCCGTACTTCACGCCGGACGGGCACGTGGTCTCGCAGTTGCGGCACGTGAGGCAGCGGTCGAGGTGCAGCTGCGTCTTGCGCGTGGGCGTCTCGCCTTCCAGCACCTGCTTGATCAGGTAGATGCGGCCGCGCGGGCCATCCAGCTCGTCGCCCAGCAGTTGATAGGTCGGACACGTGGCGGTGCAGAAGCCGCAGTGCACGCAGGCGCGCAGGATCGCGTCGGCCTCGATGCCCTCGGGCGTGCCCTTGATGAAATCGGCGAGATTCGTTTGCATGGTCCCTCAATACATCCGGCCGGGATTGAAGATGCCGGCCGGGTCGAACCCGGCTTTCAGGCGCTCGTGGATGCGGGCGATGGCCGGCGCCAGCGGCTGGAACACGCCGACGCCTTTTTCCCCGCCGCGGAACAGCGTCGCGTGGCCGCCGCACGCTGCTACGGTCGCGCGGATGCGTTCCGCCGTCGCCGCGTCACCCGGCGCGCGCAGCCAGCGTTGCGCCCCGCCCCACTCGATCAGTTGCGGGCTGCCCGGCACGATGGCGCCGACCGTGGACGGCACGGACAGGCGCCACAACGGCATGTCCCCTGCGAAGAACGGATGCTGCTGTTCGCGCAGGCCGGCCCAGAAGCGGGCACAGTCGGGCATCACGTCGCCGCCGAGCGTGCGGATGGCATTGTCGACGGCGGCATTCGCGCCGGACAGCCGCAGCGCCAGCATGCCGTCGTGCCAGCAGCTGGCGGAGACCGGAAGCGGCTGGCCGGCCCATTCGTTCAGGTTGCGGATCGCATCGACCTCGTTCACGCCCTCGAACACGAGCGTCGCTTCGCGCGGTGCGCGCGGCAGCACTTTTATCGACACTTCCAGCAGCAGGCCCAGGGTGCCGAGCGACCCGGCCAGCAGGCGCGACACGTCGTAGCCGGCCACGTTCTTCATCACCTGGCCGCCGAACGACAGCACGTCGCCCTTGCCGTCCAGGAGCTTGCAGCCGAGGACGAAGTCGCGCACGGCGCCGCTGTTCGCGCGGCGCGGTCCCGATAAACCGCTCGCGATCGCGCCGCCCAATGTGGCTTGCGAGCCGAAATGCGGCGGCTCGAACGCCAGCATCTGCCCACGCTCCGCAAGGGCCGCTTCGATCTCCGCCAGCGGCGTGCCGCAGCGCGCCGTGATCACGAGTTCCGTCGGCTCGTAGTCGACGATGCCGGTGTAGTCGCGCGTATCGAGGACGTCGCCTTCGAGCCGCTGCCCGTACCAGTCCTTGGTGCCGCCGCCGCGGATGCGCAAGGGGCGCCCGTTGCGCACAAGTTCCTGAAAGTGTACGACGAGATTCTGCATGGTCAAAAGCGCGGCAGATCAGAAAACGGCAGCACGCCGCCGCTGACGCGCATGCGGCCCAGTTCCGCGCAGCGGTGGAGTGTCGGAATGGCCTTGTTGGGATTGAGGAGCATGCCCGGATCGAACGCGCGCTTCACCGTGAAGAATGCGTCGAGCTCCCTGGCGCCGAACTGCACGCACATCGAATCGATCTTCTCGACGCCGACGCCGTGTTCGCCCGTGATGGTGCCGCCCACTTCCACGCACAGCGCGAGGATGGCGGCGCCGAAGGCTTCCGCGCGATCGAGCTCGCCCGGCAGGTTGGCGTCGAACAGGATCAGCGGGTGCATGTTGCCGTCGCCCGCATGAAAGACGTTCGCGCAGCGCAGGCCGAACGTCGTCTCCATCTCCTCGATGCGCGCCAGCACGTGCGCGAGCTGCTTGCGCGGGATCGTCCCGTCCATGCAGTAGTAGTCGGGCGAGATGCGGCCGGCGGCCGGGAACGCGTTCTTGCGGCCGGACCAGAAGCGCAGGCGCTCGGACTCGGTCTGCGACACCGTGATCGCGCTGGCGCCGGCCTCGCGCAGCACCTCCGCCATGCGCGCGATTTCTTCCGCCACTTCGAGCGCCGTGCCGTCCGCCTCGCACAGCAGGATGGCCGCCGCGTCCAGGTCGTAGCCCGCCTTCACGAACGGCTCGACCATGCGCGAGGACGTCCGGTCCATCATCTCCAGGCCGGCCGGGATGATGCCGGCCGCGATCACGCTGGCGACCGCGTTGCCGCCCGTCGCCACGTCGTCGAACGACGCCATGATCACCTGCGCCTGCGCCGGCTTCGGCACGAGTTTCACGGTCACTTCGGTGACGATGCCCAGCATGCCTTCCGAGCCGATGAACACGGCCAGCAGGTCGAGGCCGGGCGCATCGAGGGATGCGCCACCGAGCTCGATGACGTCGCCTTCGATCGTACAGACGCGCACGCGCAGCACGTTGTGCACGGTGAGGCCGTATTTGAGGCAGTGCACGCCGCCCGAGTTCTCGGCCACGTTGCCGCCGATGGTGCAGGCGATCTGCGACGACGGGTCCGGCGCGTAGTACAGGTTGAACGGCGCGGCCGCTTCCGAGATGGCGAGATTGCGTACGCCCGGCTGCACGACGGCCGTGCGCGCATACGGCTCCACGCGCAGGATGCGGTTGAGCCGCGCCGTCGAGATCACGACGCCGTCCGCCAGCGGCTGCGCACCGCCGGACAGGCCCGTGCCCGCGCCGCGCGGAACGATGGGCACGCCCAGGTCGCGGCATACCTTCAGGATCGCGAGCACCTGCGCCTCGTCGTCCGGCAGGGTCACGACCATCGGCAGCTGGCGGTAGGCGGCCAGGCCATCGCATTCGTAAGGACGGGTGTCCTCGGGATCGGCGAGGACGGCGCGTGCGGGAAGGACGGCGCGCAGTGCGGCGGCCACCTGCCGCCTCCGCCCGGGGTCGACTGGAATCGAGGGAATCATGGAACGATTGTAAGCACAATCCCAAGGATTTGGCGTATGCTCCGGCTATCTTTTTTCGTGGGCAGGATATCAGCATGGGCAATCGACTTTCGAAGATCGCGACCCGCACGGGCGACGACGGCAGCACCGGCCTCGGCGACGGCAGCCGCACCGGTAAAGACAGCGCGCGCATCGCGGCGCTGGGCGACGTCGACGAGCTGAATTCCTTCGTCGGCCTGCTGCTGTGCGAGGAAATGCCGGGCGAGCTGCGCGAGGAACTCGTCACGATCCAGCACGACCTGTTCGACCTGGGCGGCGAGCTGTGCATCCCCGGCTACCAGCTGATCAAGGACGAGCAGGTGGCGCGCCTGGACGCGCTGCTGGAAAAGTACAACGCGGACCTGCCGGTCCTGAAGGAATTCATCCTGCCGGCCGGCTCGCGCGCCGCGTCGCTCGCGCACGTGTGTCGCACCGTGTGCCGCCGCGCCGAGCGCGCCATCGTGACGCTGTCGAAGCTCGAAACGATCAACGCGCAGCCACGCCAGTACGTGAACCGCCTGTCGGACCTGATGTTCGTGCTGGCGCGCGTGCTGAACCGCCACGCGGGCGGCAGCGACGTGCTGTGGCAGCACGAACGCAAGCGCACCTGACGGAGTGCGGATGACGACAACCTTCGACGTCCGCTTCCACGCGAATTCGTTCCACTTCCGGGGCAAGGGCCGGGTCGTCGTCGAACCCGACTTCGTGCTCGTGCGCGGCAAGATCCACAGATCGTTCCGCCTGGCCAAGCGTGCGGAACACCGGCTGCGCATGGTCGACATCGTCAACGTCCAGACGGACGGCGAAAACGTGATGTTCCACGTGCTGGGCGTGCGCGAGAATCTCGTCATCGGCTTTGCCATGAAGGACGCCGCGGCGGCGGTGCAGCTCGCCGCCCTGCTGCCGCAACGTCGCACCGAGGACTTCGCCATCGCCCACGCCGAGCGCGAGTAATTCCACGACCGGATCGATTACTGGAGTCCGTCGACGCCCGTGATCTGGACCTTGCTGGCGCTGAACATCGGCATCTACTTCCTCATGTGGCTCGTGCGCAGCAGCCTGCCCGGTGGCGTGATGGGATCGATGCTGGGCTGGGGCTGGAATTCGAACTACGATGCGGTCCTGCGCTCGGCCCAACTCGTCAACTGGGGCTCGAACCTGGGCGACAGGACGCTGCACGGCGAACCGTGGCGCCTCTTCACGTCGCTGTTCCTGCACGGGAGCCTGCTGCACCTGGCCTTCAACATGATCGCGCTGTGGCAGGTGGGCCAGCTCGTCGAGCGCCTGTTCGGCAGCCTGCGCTTCAGCGCGCTGTACCTGGTCGCCGGCCTGTGCGGCGGCATCGCCAGCGTGGTGTGGAATCCGCACGTGAACAGCGTGGGCGCGTCCGGCGCCATCTTCGGCATCGTCGGCGGCCTGTTCGCGTTCATGCGGCGCGAGAACAGCGGCATCCCGCCCACCGTCGTCAACGACCTGCGCGGCACGCTGCTGCCGTTCCTGGCGTTCAACCTGGCGGCAGGCTTTTTGTATCCGCACACTGACAACGCGGCCCACATCGGCGGCCTGATCGGCGGCTGGCTGGCCGGCCACCTGCTGGCCCGGTCGCTGCACGTGCCGGCGGAGCAAGCCACATGAGCGACGATTTCATCGGCATCTACGACGGCGCCCTCACGCCCGGGCAATGCGCCCACATCCTCGACCGCTTCGAGGCCAGCGACAAGCACCAGCGCGGCCGCACGGGCATGGGCGTGGACGTGGCAAAGAAGGACAGCTGGGACATCACCATCAGCCAGCACAAGGAATGGCACGACGTGTGCAACCTGATGGCGACGGCCGTGCGGCGCCACCTGGTCGAGTACATGGACCGCTACCGCGCTCTGCTGCTGGGCGCCCTCGCGCCGACCGTCGCGCATCCCGCCACGGGCCAGCCGGTGGCGCTCTCGCTGGACAACTTCGACGAATGCGGCCGCCCGCACCTCGATGCGCTGGTCCAGGCGATGTACCGTCTCGGCGCCATCAACCTGCAGAAGTACCTGCGCGGCAGCGGCGGCTACCACCACTGGCATTCCGAGATCTATCCGCAGAACGCGAGCTGCGAGACCCTGCACCGCGTGCTGCTGTTCCAGTTCTACCTGAACGACGTGGCGGAGGGCGGCGAGACGGCATTCCTGTACCAGGGCCGCAAGGTCGAGGCGCGCCAGGGCCGGCTGGTCATCGCCCCGGCCGGCTTTACCCACACGCACAAGGGCCACGTCGCGACGAGCGGCGACAAGTACGTGGCCACGTCGTGGATCCTGTACCGCCGCGCCGAGGACCTGTTCAAGTAGGGCGGGACGCGCCGGCCAGCGCGTCCCGCAGCGACTCGAGATCGATCGGCTTGACGAGGTGCCTGTCGAAACCTGCCTCCGCGGCGAGCCGGCGGTCGCTGTCCTGGCCGTAGCCGGTGATGGCGACGAGGAACGCGTGCGCGGTGGAAGCTTGCGCGCGCAGCTGCCGCGCCAGTTCGTAGCCATCCATGCCCGGCAGGCCGATGTCGAGCAGGCATACCTGCGGCGCCTCCGTGCGCGACCGCTCCAGCGCGTGCAGCGGATCGTGCTCGATGCTCACGCGGTGTCCGGACGCTTCCAGCAGCAGGCCGAGCGTCTCGGCCGCGTCGACGTTGTCGTCCACGACCATGATCGACAGGCCGCGTTCCTGCGCCGCCAGCGCCTCGTCGCACGGCGCGGCCGGCGCGGCGCCTGCCGCGAGGAGCGGCAGGGTCACGGTGAACCGGCTGCCCTGGCCCGGCCCCGCACTCGCGCACGAGACGGTGCCGCCGTGCAGCTCGACGAGGCTCCGCACGAGCGCCAGGCCCAGTCCCAGGCCACCGGAGGCGCGGTCCGACGTGCGCTCGGCCTGGGCGAACAGGTCGAACGCGCGCGCCGCCAGTTCCGGTGCCATGCCGATGCCGTTGTCGACGACGTCCACCACGACCTCGTTGCCCCGCACCCTGGCCGCGAGCCGCAGCCGGCCGCCCTCCTGCGTGTACTTGGCGGCGTTGTTGAGCAGGTTGGCGAGGATCTGCACGAGGCGTTTCGCATCGCCCATCACCGGCATGGCGTGCGCGGGGACGTCCACGTCCAGCTGCTGGTGCCGGGTACGGACGAGCGGCATCGCCTGCTCCACCGCGTCGGCCACGATGGCGCGCATGTCCAGCGCTGCCTCGTCCAGCTCGACCTGCCCGCGGGTGACGCGCGACACGTCCAGCAGGTCGTCGACCAGCTCCGTCATGTGGGCGACCTGGCGGCCGATGATCTCGCTCGTCTTGCGCACGAGACCCTCGTCCAGCCGCGCGCGCTGCAGCAGCGCGGCGGCCGCGCCGATGGGCGCCAGCGGGTTCCTGAGCTCGTGCGCCAGCATCGCGAGGAACTCGTCCTTGCGGCGGTCGGATTCCTTCAGCTTTTCCTCGGCCAGCTTGCGCTCCGTGATGTCGCTGGCGGCGCCGATCCATTCCTCGATGTCGCCGCGCGCGTCGAGCATCGGCACCGCGCGCGAATACGTCCAGCCCACGCTGCCGTCCAGGCGGCGCACGCGGTGTTCCAGCTCGAACGTGGACTTGGCGCGGGTCGCCGCGGCGATCGCCAGGTGGATGCGCTCCTGGTCTTCCGCCGGGATGTAGTCGTCGATCCAGTAGCGGCTCGCGTCGGCCGTGTCCTTCAGGAACCCGCGGCCATCGAGCTGGCGCAGCTGGCTCCAGTCGGGGCTCATGCGGTACACGACGTCCGCCGTCGCATTCGTCAATGCCCGGTAGCGTGCTTCGCTCTCGCGGAGTGCGGCTTCCGAACGCACCTGCTCCGTCACGTCGTTGGTCGTGTGCGAGATGCACAGGATGGCGCCGTCCGTGCCGAAGACCGGCGTGCTGACAGCGGTCCAGAACCGCTCCTCGTAGCCCGTCGCGCCGTTCGGCAGGACGACGGGAATCGGGTAGCGCTGGGCCGGCAGCCGGTCCGGCTGCCCCGTCGCCACGACGCGGGCGAGCGAACGGCGCAAGACCGTTTCGCCGGTGTCGGCCGGGTCGTCGGGGTTGCGCGGGAAGGCTTCGAACAGGCTGACGCCGACCAGCTCCTCGCGTGTGCGCCCCGACGCTTTCAAAAACGCGTCGTTGACGGCGAGGATGGTCGCCTCCGGCGTGGGCGACAGCAGGTAATGCCCGATCGGGGAGTGAGTGAAGACGGCTTCGAACAGGGCGGGGGAAAGCATGAACGGTGCTTTCGATAGTCGATGAAGCGGGATTATAGGCTTCCCGCAACGGACGCGTCGGCCGATTCGCCATAGCAAAAAACGCCACCGCCGGACGGGCCGGGATGGCGTTTTTCGGAGGGGCAAACTGCGCAGGGTCAGGTGTTGTTGACGACCAGGCGCGGTTCGCCGATGCCGAAACGTTCGCGGATCGACAAGGCTATGCCGTGCGCATCCAGGCCGACGGACGCCAGCAGCAGCGCCGGGTCGCCGTGGTCGATGAAACGGTCGGGCAGGCCCAGGATCAGCAGCGGCTTGGCGATGCCCGCCTCCGCCAGCGCCTCGGCCACGGCGGAACCGGCGCCGCCCATCGTGCAGCCCTCTTCCACCGTCACCAGGTAGTCGTGGTTCTGCGCCAGCTGCTTCACCAGTTCCACGTCCAGCGGCTTCACGAAGCGCATGTCGGCGACGGTCGCGTTCAGGCCGTCGGCCGCTTTGATGCTCGGCGCCACCATCGAACCGAAGGCCAGGATCGCGACGCCCTTGCCTTCGCGCTTGACGATGCCCTTGCCGATCTCGATGACGTCCAGCGCCGGCTCGATGACCGCGCCGATACCCGCACCGCGCGGATAGCGCACGGCGGCCGGGCCGTCGAAACGGTAGGCCGTCGTCAGCATCTTGCGGCATTCGTTCTCGTCCGACGGCGCCATCACGACCATGTTCGGGATGCAGCGCAGGTAGGCGATGTCGTAGTTGCCCGCGTGCGTGGCGCCGTCGGCGCCGACGAGGCCCGCGCGGTCCAGCGCGAACGTCACGTCCAGGTTCTGCAGCGCCACGTCGTGGATCAACTGGTCGTAGGCGCGCTGCAGGAACGTCGAGTAGATCGCGACGACGGGCTTCATGCCTTCCGTTGCCAGGCCGCCCGCGAACGTCACCGAATGCTGCTCGGCGATGCCGACGTCGAAGTAGCGGTCCGGGTATTCCTGGTTGAAGCGGACCATGCCCGAGCCTTCGCGCATCGCCGGCGTGATGCCGACCAGGCGCTTGTCGACATGCGCCATGTCGCACAGCCAGTTGCCGAACACCTCGGTGTACGTGATCCTGGTCGCCTTGGCGGGCTTGATGCCTTCGCTCGGATTGAATTTACCCGTGCCGTGGTACAGGATCGGCTCGGCCTCGGCCAGCTTGTAGCCCTGCCCCTTCTTCGTCACGACGTGCAGGAATTGCGGGCCCTTGAGCTTCTTGATGTTTTCCAGCGTCGGGATCAGGGAATCGAGGTCATGGCCGTCGATCGGGCCGATGTAATTGAAACCGAATTCCTCGAACATCGTGGCCGGGACGACCATGCCCTTCGCGTGTTCTTCCAGCTTCTTCGCCAGTTCCAGCATCGGCGCGGGCAGCATCGTCTTGCCGACGTTTTTCGCGGCCGCGTAGAACTGGCCCGACATCAGGCGCGCCAGGTAGCGGTTCAATGCGCCGACCGGCGGCGAGATCGACATGTCGTTGTCGTTCAGGACGACGAGCAGGTCGACGTCGTCCTCGACGCCCGCGTTGTTCAGCGCCTCGAACGCCATGCCGGCGGTCATGGAGCCGTCGCCGATGACGGCGATCGCCTTGCGTTTCTCGCCCTTGATCTTCGCGGCCGTCGCCATGCCCAGGGCCGCCGAGATCGACGTCGACGAGTGCGCGGTGCCGAAGGTGTCGTACTCGCTTTCGTCGCGCTTGGGGAAGCCGGACAGGCCGTTCAGCTGGCGCAGGCTCGGCATGCGCTCGCGCCGGCCCGTGAGGATCTTGTGCGAGTAGGTCTGGTGGCCGACGTCCCACACGATGCGGTCTTCCGGCGTGTTGAACACGTAGTGCAGCGCGATCGTCAGCTCGACGGTGCCGAGGTTGGACGACAAATGGCCGCCCGTCTTCGACACGGAATCGAGCAGGAACTGGCGCAGTTCATGGGCCAGCGGCGTGAGCTGGGTGCGCGGCAGCTTGCGCAGGTCGGCCGGGTCGTTGATGGTATCTAGCAGTTTCATTTATGCCTTCCGCTGCACGATCAGGTCCGCGATCTCGCGCAGCCGCAGTGCTTGTTCTCCGAACGGCGCGAGCGCGTCGTGCGCCCGCTGCCGCAATTGTTCCGCCAGCGCCTTCGACGGCGCCAGCCCAAGGATCGACACATAGGTCGGCTTGTTGTCGGCGGCGTCCTTGCCGGCCGTCTTGCCCAGCGTGGCCGAGTCGGCGGTCGCGTCGAGGATGTCGTCCACGACCTGGAACGCGAGGCCGATGGCGCGCGAGTACGCGGCCAGCGCTTCCTGCTCGTGCGATGCGAGGTCGCGGCCGGCCAGGGCGCCCAACAGCACGGACACGCGCAGCATGGCGCCCGTCTTGAGCTGGTGCATGCGTTCCAGTTGCTCGAGCGTGAGGCTGAGGCCGACGCTGTCCAGGTCGATCGCCTGGCCGCCGCACATGCCCTTGCTGCCGGCCGCCTCGGCCAGCAGGCGCAGCATCGTGACGGTGCGCGCGGCCGGCAGCAAGGGCATGTG
>NZ_JBKYMO010000106.1:0-13967 GCF_047302915.1 Massilia sp. CT11-108
CGCGGCTCCTGCTGGCCCGGCACCATCTCGCCGCCGGCGACCTCCCGGCGGCGCGCGAGCAGTACACGGCCGTGCTGGCCGAGGAGGACGTGGATGGCAGCGCCCTGATGACGATGGCGGCCGACCTCGGGCAGTATGGCCACACGGGCCTGATCGTCACGCTCGTCGGACCCGTCTACGACCCCACCCGGCACGGTCCGCAGGCCGCTTTCCACCTGCTGCGCGCCTGCCTGGAAACGGAGCGCGTGGCCGAAGGCGAGGCGCTGCTGGGGCGCCTGCGGGCCGTTTCGCCGCCGCCTTTTACACGCCACCTGGATGAGTTTGAACGCGCGTTCCACCAATTGCACGGGACCGAAGCCCACGCATAAAAAAACCGCTGCAAGGTGATCTGCACCTCGCAGCGGCTTTTCATTGGAAGCTCAACGGCTTATTGCATCGACGCCAGCTTCTGCCACGTATCGATCACCGAGTCCGGGTTCAGCGACATCGATTCGATGCCCTGCTCCATCAGCCACACGGCGAAGTCCGGGTTGTCCGACGGCCCCTGGCCGCAGATGCCCACGTACTTGCCCTTCGCGCGGCAGGCCTTGATCGCCAGGGTCAGCATGGCTTTCACGGCCGGGTCGCGCTCGTCGAAGTCCTTGGCCAGCAGTTCCATGCCGGAGTCGCGGTCCAGGCCCAGCGTGAGCTGCGTGAGGTCGTTCGAACCGATCGAGAAGCCGTCGAAGTACTCCAGGAACTGCTCGGCCAGGATGGCGTTCGACGGCACTTCGCACATCATGATGACGCGCAGGCCGTTCTCGCCGCGCTTCAGGCCATATTTCGCCAGCAGCGCGATGACCTTCTCGGCCTGGCCCAAGGTACGCACGAACGGGATCATGATCTCGACGTTGGTGAGGCCCATCTCGTCGCGCACGCGCTTCATGGCCATGCATTCCATCTCGAACGACTCGGCGAAGTCCTCGGCCAGGTAGCGCGCGGCGCCGCGGAAGCCCAGCATCGGGTTTTCCTCGTCCGGCTCGTAGCGCGAACCGCCGATCAGCTTCTTGTACTCGTTCGACTTGAAGTCGGACAGGCGCACGATGACGGGCTTCGGCCAGAACGCGGCGGCGATCGTCGCGACGCCTTCGGCCAGCTTGTCGACGTAGAATGCGCGCGGCGACGCGTGGCCGCGGGCGACCGACTCGACGGCCTTTTTCAGGTCGTTGTCGATGTTCGGGTACTCGAGGATCGCTTTCGGGTGCACGCCGATGTTGTTGTTGATGATGAACTCCAGGCGGGCCAGGCCCACGCCGCCGTTCGGGATCGACTGGAAGTCGAACGCGAGCTGCGGGTTACCGACGTTCATCATGATCTTGGTCGGGATGGCCGGCAGGTCGCCGCGCGCCGATTCCGTCACTTCCGTTTCCAGCAGGCCGTCGTAGATCCGGCCCTCGTCGCCTTCGGCGCAGGACACGGTCACGAACGTGCCGTCCTTCAGCGTTTCCGTCGCGTCGCCGCAGCCGACGACGGCCGGCACGCCCAGTTCACGGGCGATGATCGCCGCGTGGCACGTGCGGCCGCCGCGGTTCGTCACGATGGCGGAGGCGCGCTTCATCACCGGTTCCCAGTTCGGGTCGGTCATGTCGGCGACGAGCACGTCCCCCGGCTGCACTCTTTCCATCTCGGACGGGTCGTTGATGACGCGCACCGGACCGGCGCCGATCTTCTGGCCGATGGCGCGGCCCGAGGTCAGCACGGTGCCCGTGCCCTTCAGCTTGAAGCGCTGCTGGGAATCCGTCGCCTTCTGCTGCGACTTCACGGTTTCCGGACGCGCCTGCAGGATGTACAGCTTGCCGTCGCGGCCATCCTTGCCCCACTCGATGTCCATCGGGCGCTGGTAGTGCTTCTCGATGATGACGGCATATTTCGCCAGCTCGACGACTTCCTCATCTAGCAGCGAGTAGCGGTTGCGCATTTCGATGGGCACGTCGACGGTCTGCACGGAGCGGCCGGCCTTGGCTTCCTTCGTGAACTCCATCTTGATCAGCTTGGAACCGATGTTCTTGCGGATGACGGGCTTCTTGCCCTGTTCCAGCATCGGCTTGTGCACGTAGAACTCGTCCGGGTTGACGGCGCCCTGCACGACGGTCTCGCCCAGGCCGTAGCTCGACGTGACGAACACGACGTCCTTGAAGCCGGATTCCGTGTCGATCGTGAACATGACGCCGGCGGCGCCCGTGTCGGAACGGACCATGCGCTGCACGCCGGCCGACAGCGCGACTTCGGCGTGGGTGAAGCCTTTGTGGACGCGGTACGAGATCGCGCGGTCGTTGTACAGCGACGCGAACACGTGCTTCATCGCTTCCAGCACGTTGTCGATGCCGACGACGTTCAGGAACGTTTCCTGCTGGCCCGCGAACGAGGCGTCCGGCAGGTCTTCCGCGGTGGCGGACGAGCGCACGGCGAACGACACTTCCGTGTCCGAATCGGCCACGAGGCGGTCGTAGAAGGCTTCGATTTCGGCCTGCAGGCGCGGCTGGAACGGGGTGTCGATGATCCACTGGCGGATCTCTGCACCCGCGGTGGCCAGTGAACGTACGTCGTCGATGTCCAGGCCTTCCAGGCGCCGGGCAATGCGGTCACCGAGAGAGGGACCGCCGTCGACCGAGTGGTTCAGGAAGTCGCGGAAGGCCTGGGCCGTGGTGGCGAAGCCGCCCGGCACGCGCACGCCGGCCTCGGCCAGCTGGCTGATCATCTCGCCGAGCGACGCGTTCTTGCCGCCGACCGACTCGACGTCGGTCATGCGCAGGGTCTCGAACGAGGCGACGTAGACCGCTTCGCTCGCGCCGGCCGCTGTGGGATCGGGCGCCTTCAATACTGCATTCGACAGGTTAGTCATGGTAAAACACCTTTTTGATGATGGAAATCTGTACGGCGGATGCGCCGACGGCCGGATGACGGACGAGCCTGGCTAGGCAGCGGCGGCGCGCCGAGCAATCGTTGCTCAAGGCGGGCTTCGCGCGGCAGGCTGGTCGAGTTTCCGGGGGATTTCTTGTTATTCTTGGCGTCGTAAAGCACAATCCAACAACCCGTTCCCAAGCATTTTACCGCGCGCGACCGGGTTTCACAGCCCAACGAGCTGCAACTTTGTCATTATCTGTCTAAAAAACATCATGTCTTTCGCTAACACCCCAGGCAGTCCGGGCGCCGCGCGCACCGTTTTCTTCGTTTCCGACGGCACGGGCATCACGGCGGAAACCTTCGGCCACGCGGTGCTGAGCCAGTTCGAGATGCGCTTCCGGCAGATCCGCCTGCCGTTCATCGACACGATCGACAAAGCCTACGCGGCCGCCCGCCGCATCAACGACGCCGCGATCGCCGACAACCAGCGCCCGATCGTATTTTCCACGCTCGTGAAACACGACCTGTCCGCCGTGATCCGCGCCGCGCAGGGCATGCATATGGATCTGTTCCAGACGTTCGTCGCCCCGCTCGAGCAGGAATTGCGGGTGAAGTCGACGCACACGATCGGCCGCATCCACAACGTCGTCGACACGGAGGAATACAAGAACCGCATCGAGGCCATCAACTTCTCGCTGGCACACGACGACGGCCAGTCGCACAAGAACCTGGCGGATGCGGACGTGATCCTCGTGGGCGTGTCGCGCTCGGGCAAGACGCCGACGAGCCTGTACCTCGCGATGCAGTACGGGATCAAGGCGGCGAACTACCCGCTGATCCCGGACGATTTCGAGCGCAACAAGCTGCCGTCGGCGCTGCCGCAGTTCAAGCACAAGATATTCGGCCTGACGATCACGCCGGAACGCCTGTCCGAGATCCGCAACGAGCGGCGCGCGGGCAGCAAGTATGCGTCGCTGGAGAACTGCCGCTACGAGGTGAACGAGGCCGAGCAGCTGATGCGGCGCGAGGGGATCCGGTGGCTGTCGTCGACCACCAAGTCGATCGAGGAGATCGCGACGACCATCCTCCAGGAGATCAAGCCGGACCGGCGTGAATATTAGAAGAAATGCCGCCAATCCTCGAGCCAGCCGGGAAACTCGTCGGCCGGCATCGGATTGGCAATGTGGTACCCCTGCGCATACGTGCACCCGAGCCCCTGCAGGAAATCCCAGTCCTGCCGCGTCTCCACGCCGACGGCGACGGACATGCGATCGAGGCTGTGCGCCAGCCCGAGGCACGATTTCAGCACGGTGCCCAGCTGGCGCTTCTTCGACGCGCCGTCCACGAACGAACGGTCGATCTTGAGTTCCGAGAACGGGATGCGCGCCAGGATCTGCAGGTTCGAGCGCCCGGTGCCGTAGTCGTCGATCGCGAGGCCGAAGCCCAGCATGCGCAAGCGCACGAGGCGTTCGATGAAGTCGGCGTCGAAGCTGAGGATCGAGGATTCCGTCATCTCGAACGTCAGGTAGTCCGGCAGCACGCCGTGGCGCTGCATCGTCGACGTCACCTGGCGGATGAAGTTCGGATGCGCCAGCGTCTCCGGCGCCAGGTTCAGCGAGATGGAGATCGGGATGCCCTGGTCGTGGTAGCGGCGGCACCGCTCCACCGACATTTCCAGCATCGTCCAGTCGAGGAAGTCGATGCGGTTGTTCGCTTCCAGCGCGCCGATGAAGGAAGCAGGTCCCAGCACGCCGTGCTCGGGATGGCGCCAGCGGGCGAACGTCTCCAGGCCTTTCACCTGGCCCGTCGCCAGTTCGATCTTGGGCTGGAAGAACGGCTCGAACTGGCGCTTCTGCAGGCCCACGCCCACTTCGGCGAACGTGAAGCTGGGGCCGGGCGCTGCCGCCGGCGCGCGCCGCGGCGCCTGGTAATTGTCCAGCAAGGCCTTGAGTTTCGTGCTGGTGACGGGCTTGGCGACAGTACCCAGCAGGTCGACGCCATGCGCCTGCGCGAGGCTCTCGACGGAGAACAGCACGCTTGCCGGCTGGGCGCCGACGACGATCAGCCGCACGTCCGACTTCAGCGCGGCGATCGCGCGCAGCAGTTCGAGTCCGTCCATGCCGCCCAGGTCGAGGTCGATGACGGCGACGTCGATCTTCGGGGTAAAACCCGCCTGCAGGGTGCGCAGCGCCATCGGGCCGTCCGGCACGTCGGTAACGCGCGTGGCGCCCACCTGGCCGAGCGCCTCGATCAGCGCGCGGCGCTGCACCGGGTCCGCTTCCGCGACCAGGAAGTGCAAAGAGTGCAACTGCGTTTGCCCCATGTCCATCTCGACTCCGTCATAACGTGCACGAAGCGTAACCGAACAGGCTTATCGCGTCTACGCCTGCTGTTGTTGGCGCAGCTGTTCGAAGAAACACACGGCCGCGCACGCGGCCACGTTCAACGATTCCACGGCGCCCGCATGCGGGATGACGACGCGGTGCGTGGCCAGGTTCAGCAGCGCATCCGACACGCCCTGCCCTTCATGGCCCAGCAGCCATGCGACGGGGCGGGACAGGTCCACGTCGTAGATCCGCTCGCTGGCATAGCCGCTCGTCGCCAGCACGGGCACGTCTGCCTTCCGGATCAGGTCCGCCAGGTCGACGTTCTCGAAGATCTCCAGCACGAAATGGGCGCCCATCGCGGCGCGCAGCACCTTCGGCGACCAGATCGAGGCGGTGCCGGGGCTGCAATACACCTGCCTGATGCCCGCCGCGCCCGCACTCCTGAGGATGGAGCCGGCATTGCCCGGGTCCTGCACGCCGTCCAGCAGCACGGCCGATTGCACCAGGGCGTCCGGACGAACAGGCCGCGGCGTCTCGACGAGGAACAGCAGATGGATGCCGTGTTCGACCTGCGACAGCGCGCCGAACAGCGCGTCCGGCAGCGACGTGGCCGGCGCCGTCACGCGGTCGACGATGGCGGCCACTTCGGGATTCGCCAGCGCGCCTTCGGACACGATGCAGTGCACGGGCTGTCCGACGAGGTCCAGGTACGCCTGGCACAGGTGCACGCCGTCCAGCAGCGAACGGCCGGCCTTGCGCAGGGCCTGGCTGCTGCCCGCGAGGTGTTTCAGTTCCTTGTAAAACGGGTTGTCGCGCGACGTGATGCTCTTCATGCGAGCTCCCCGAACAGGTCGGGTTCGAGCAGCGCGCGCACGGGCGCGAAGCTGCGCCGGTGCACGGGGCTCGGACCGTGCTCGCGCAGGCGCGCGAGGTGCAGCGCCGTCGAATAGCCCTTGTGCTGGTCGAACGCATACTGCGGATACGTGTCATGCAGCGCGACGAGCGCCGCATCGCGCGCCGTCTTCGCGAGGATCGACGCGGCGGAAATCGCGTGCACCTTGTCATCGCCCTCCACCACCGCATGCGCGCGGATGTGCGGCGCGAACTGCGGGCAGCGGTTGCCGTCGATGAGGGCGATGGTCGGCACGGTCGCCAGCTGTTCGACGGCGCGGCGCATCGCCAGCATCGTCGCCTGCAGGATGTTCAGCGTGTCGATTTCCGCGTGCGAGCACTCGGCGATGGCCCACGCCAGCGCGTGCTCCCTGATCAGCGGGGCCAACTCGTCGCGCCGCGCTTCCGTCAGCTTTTTCGAGTCGCGCAGGCCCTCGATCGGACGGGCCGGATCGAGGATCACGGCGGCCGCGAACACGGGGCCGGCCAGCGGGCCGCGCCCGGCCTCGTCCACGCCGCAGACGATGTCGTCCAGCGTGAACGGCCGGTTCTTCGGCGGGAGGCCCGGGTAGAAATCGACCGCCTTCGTTCTCGTTTTTCTCATGCTTTGCCTATCACCTCGAGCACGGCGCGGGCGCTTTCGCGCGCGCTGTCGCGCAGCAGGCTGTGATGCATTTCGGTGAAGCGCTCCTGCAGCCTCACCCGGTTGTTCTCGTCCGTCAGCTGGAACCAGACGGCGTCCGCCAGCGCTTCCGGCGTCGCGGCGTGCTGCAGGAATTCCGGCACGACGAAGTCGCGCGCCAGGATGTTCGGCAGCCCGATCCACGGCAAATAGCCCATGTTCCGGATGAGCAGCCACTCGGCCTGCAAGACCTTGTACGCGATCACCATCGGCTTCTTGTACAGCGCCACTTCCAGCGTCGCGGTGCCCGAAGCCGCCAGCACGGCGTCGGCCGCCGCGATGCACGCATGCGATTCGCCGTCGACGAGCTGGAGCGGCACGTCCTGCAACCCGGCCTTCGCCAGCAGCTCCATAAAATACGCTTTTTGCCGTTCGCCCGCCATCGGCGCGATGAAGCGCACGGACGGATCCCGCGCCGCCAGCAGTTGGACTGTCCGGACGTAGGGCTCAGTCAGGTACTTGATTTCCGACATGCGGCTGCCCGGCATGACGGTCACGACGCGCGCGTTCTCCGGCAGGCCGAGCTGGCGGCGCGCGGCAAGCACGTCGGGCACCAGCGGGATCGTCTCCGCCAGCGGATGGCCGATGTACGTGACGGGCACGCCGGCCGTTCGATAGATCTCTTCCTCGAACGGGAAGATCACGAGCATGTGCGAGACGGCGCGCTGGATCTTCTTGATGCGCCCGCCGCGCCACGCCCAGATCTGCGGACCGACGAAGTGCACGGTCGGGATGCCCGCCGCGCGCAGCTGCTCTTCCAGCCCGAGGTTGAAGCCGGGGTAGTCGGCGCCGATGAACGCGGCCGGACGCTCGGCCAGCAGGCGGTCGCGCAGGCGGTTCTGGATGCCCTTCAGTTCGCGGTAGCGCAGCAGCACGGGCAGCAGGCCGCGCACGGTGAGCGTGTCCATCGGGACGTCCGACGCAAGGCCCTGCTCCAGCATGCGCGGACCGCCGATGCCGGAAAAGGCCACGCCCGGCAGGCGCGGCTTCAGCCCCGCCATCAGGCGCGCCGCGAGCAGGTCGCCGGACACTTCGCCCGCGACCAGCGCGAGCTTCACGGATTCAGCGGACGATGCCACGGCTCGCGTTGTCGAGGAAGTCGCGCAGCGCGCGGATGTGCTGTGCGGCGTCGCCGGCGGCGGCTTCCTCTTCCGCCAGCCTGGCCTTGGCTTCTTCCAGCGTCAGGCCGGAACGGTAGATGGTCTTGTACGCGGTGCGGATCGCGTTGATCTGCTCGCGCGTGAAGCCGCGGCGCTTGAGGCCTTCGATGTTCACGCCGTGCGCCTCGGCCGGGTTGCCGGAGACGAGGACGAATGGCGGCACGTCCTGCGTGAGGCTCGTGTACATGCCGATGAAGGCATGCGCGCCGATCTTGCAGAACTGGTGCACGCCGCAGTAGCCCGACAGGATCGCCCAGTCGCCCACGTGCACGTGGCCCGCGAGCTGCGCATTGTTCGAGAAGATCGTGTTGCTGCCCACCTGGCAGTCGTGCGCCAGGTGCGTGTACGCGGACATCCAGTTGTCGTCGCCCAGGCGCGTGACGCCGGCATCCTGCACGGTGCCGAGGTTGAACGTGCAGAATTCGCGGATCGTGTTGCGGTCGCCGATCTCCAGGCGGGTCGGTTCGCCGGCCCACTTCTTGTCCTGCGGGGCGGCGCCCAGCGACGCGAACTGGAAGATGCGGTTGTCGCGGCCAATCGTCGTGTGGCCTTCGATGACGACGTGCGGACCCACGACCGTGCCCGCGCCGATGCGCACGTCCGGCCCGATGATCGAATACGGGCCGACTTCGACGGTGGAATCCAGCTCCGCCTTCGGGTCGACGATCGCGCTCGGGTGGACCTTGCTCATCACTGTCCTGCCTTCTCGTTCGCGCGGATGGTGCACATCAGCTCAGCTTCGACGGCGACCTTGCCGTCGACGCTGGCGACAGCCTTGTACTTCCAGATGCCGCGCGAGGTGCGCAGGATCTCGATGTCCATCTTGAGCTGGTCGCCCGGCTCGACCGGACGCTTGAAGCGCGCGTTGTCGATGCCGACGAAGTACACGACGGAGTTCTCGTCCGGCTTGACGTTCATGGTCATGAACGACAGGATCGCGGCGGTCTGCGCCAGCGCCTCGATCATCAGCACGCCCGGCATCACGGGCTTGTGCGGGAAGTGGCCGTTGAAGAATTCTTCATTGACGGTCACGTTCTTGATGGCGGTGATGGTCTTGCCCAGCTCATAGTCGACCACGCGGTCCACCAACAGCAGCGGGTAGCGGTGCGGCAGGTATTCCTTGATCTCGTTGATCCCCAGGGTCTTGTTGGTCGCGGTGGTGGCTTCAGTCGTCATTTTTGTTCTGATGGTTCGGTCAATTGTTTGATCTGTTTTTCGAGGCTGCGCATCTTCTCGCGCAGCGAGGACAGGTTGCGCACGATGGCGGCGCTCTTTTCCCATTCGGCGTTCTTGGCGAGCGGATAGAAGCCCGTGTACTGCCCCGGCTCGAGCACGGAGCGCGACACCATGCTGCCCGAGGAGATATGGACGTTGTCCGCGATTTCCAGGTGCCCCAGCACCATCGCCGCGCCGCCGAACGTGCAATTCTTGCCGATCTGCGCGCTGCCGGCTACCCCCACGCAGCCCGCCATGGCCGTATTCGCCCCGATGCGGCAGTTATGGCCGATCTGGATCTGGTTGTCGAGCTTCACGCCGTCTTCGATGATCGTGTCGTCCAGCGCGCCGCGGTCGATGGTCGTGTTGGCGCCGACGTCGACGTCGTCGCCCAGCAGCACGCGGCCCGTCTGCGGGATCTTGATGTACACGCCGTTCTCGCGCGCGAAGCCGAAGCCGTCGGTGCCGATCACGGCACCCGAGTGCAGGATGCCGCGCTTGCCGATCCTGCAGCGCGCGTGGAAGGTCACGTTCGCGAACAGATGCGTGTCCGCCCCGATCTCCGCCTCGCGGCCGACGAAGCAGCCGGCGTCGATGCGGACGCCCGCCTCGATGACGGCACCCTCTTCGACCGTCACGTTCGGGCCGATATGCGCGGTCGGCGCGACGCGCGCCGTCTCGTGCACGACGGCGCTCGGATGGATGCCCGGCGGCGGCACGATCTCTTCGAGCGCCACGAAGTACTGCGCGACGCGGGCGAAATAGGCGTACGGGTTGGTGGTGACGATGCGTGCGCCGGCATAGGTCGTGGCGACGGTGGCGTCGTCCAGCGGCGAGACGATCAGCGCCGCGGCGCCGCTTTGCGCGGCCAGCGCGCGCAGTTTGCTGTTGCTGAGAAAGCTGATGTGCGAAGCGCCGGCGCTGTCGAGCGGTGCGATGCCCTGGACCTCGAGGTCCGGGTCACCTACCAGCTGGCCACCGAAGCGTTCGACCAAATCACCCAGTCGAGTGCCCATCGTGGTCGTTCCGTAAAAGAAGTGAAAACTGCCGACCGCTCATCAAGCCGGCCGGCGTCAGGGAAGCGTGTTGGCTCACATGCTCACATGCTTACTTGTCGAGCAGCTTGAGGATCCGGTCGGTGATGTCGATGCGCGGACTGGTCCAGATGGCTTCCTGCAGCACGACGTCGAGGTGTTCCTGCTCGGCCACCTGTTCGATCAGTTTATAGGCTTTCTGCGCGATGGCGGCGCGCTCCTCGTTCTTGCGCTGGAACAGGTCCTCGTTGTACTCGCGCTGCATGCGCTGCACGTCCTTCTCCATGTCGAGCAGTTCGCGCGTGCGCTTGGTGCGGTCGACGTCCGACAGTTTCGGCGCTTCGTCGTCGAATTTCTCGCGGCTCACCTTGTACTTCTGCACTGCGTCGTCGAGCTGTTTCTGGCGCTTGGAGAATTCCGACTGCAGCTTCGCGTCCGCAGCCTTGGCCAGCTTGGACTCGGTCATCAGGCGCTCGGTGTAGACGAAGCCGATGCGGCTCATCCCGCTCTGCGCGGACGCCTGCGCCATCGCACCGGCGCACAGCAGCGCCAGCGCCAGGCTACGCGGCAGCGCGGCTAACGATTTTTTCAACATATTCTTCGCAATCCTTGTTTCGACGACTGGCCCGGTCAGAAACCGGTACCCATCTGGAACTGGAAGCGCTCAAGGCGGTCGCCCTCCTTCGCGTTCAAGGGCTTAGCATAACTCAACTTGAGCGGGCCCACCGGGGAAATCCACGACAGGCCGATACCCGCCGAGTAGCGCAGCTGCGACGTGCGGATCGGTTCGTGCTCCTGGTAGATCTGGCCGCCGTCGGCAAAGGTGAACCAGCGCAGCGAGCGATCCTGGCCGCTGCCCGGGAACGGGAACTGCAGCTCGGCGTTGCCGATCACGCGCTTGGCGCCGCCCAGGGCGTCGTACGTGCGCGGGTCGACGATACCGAGCGACGAGCTCTCGTAGCCGCGCACCGAACCGATGCCGCCGCCGTAGAAGTTCTTGAAGACCGGGTACGCGTGACCGCCGAGGCCCGCGCCGTAGTCCAGCTCACCCTTCAGCGCGAGGGTCATCCAGCGCGTGATCGGGCGGTACCACTGGTGTTCGTACACCACGCGGTAGTACTTGGAGTCGCCGAGGACGTCGACTTCCAGGTTGGCGCGCTGGTAGCGGCCGCGCGTCGGCGTGATGGCGGAGTCGCGCGAATCGCGGCCCCAGGCCACGGTCAGCGGGATCGCATTCGTCGTCGCCTCGCCCACGCCCGTCGCCTTCGCGACCGGGTCCTTCGAGTTCTGCATCACGAACTGCTGGTACAGCGTCGGCGAGCTCTCGTCCGTCTCGAGGCGGGTCTTTTCCAGGCCGGCGCCGAAGTAGACGGTGTCGATTTCCGAGAACGGCACGCCGAACGTGAGGTTGCCGCCCTGCTGGCGCACGGTGTACGAGCCGATGTTCAGCGCCGGCGGACGCGACGTGCGCAGGTACAGCTGGAACGCGCGCGAGATGCCGTCGTCGGTGAAGTACGGGTTCGTCTGCGCGAACGAGATCGTGCGGTTGTAGCGGCTCGTGTTCAGTTCGATGCCGACCGTGTTGCCGCTGCCGGCGAAGTTGGCCTGCGTGACGGACGCGGTGAAGGTGAATTTCTCGGCCTGCGAGAACGCGCCGCCGACCATGAAGTTACCGGTCGGCTTTTCGACGACGGCGATGTTCACGTCCACGGCGTCGTTGGTGCCCTGCGCTTCCGGCGTCTCGACCGTCACGTCCTTGAAATAACCCATGCGGTCGACGCGGTCGCGCGACAGCTTCACCCGGGTCGGGTCGTACCACGAGCTCTCGAACTGGCGGAATTCGCGGCGGATCACTTCGTCGCGGGTGATCGTGTTGCCCGAGATGGTCATGTGGCGCACGTACGCGCGCTTGCCCGGATCGACGAAGAACGTGAAGGCGACTTCGCGCTTCTCGCGGTTGATCTCCGGGTTTGCGGTGACGTTCGCGAACGCGTAGCCGAAGCTCGCGAGACGGTCGGCGATGCGCTTGTTCGACGCTTCCTGCAGGTCGCCGGAATACGTCTGGCCCGGCTTCAGCAGGATCAGGTTCTTGAGTTCTTCCCCGCGGCCGAACAGTTCGCCATCCATCTTGACGCCGGAGACGGTGTACTTCTCGCCTTCCGTGATGTTGATGGTGAGGTAGATGTCCTTCTTGTCCGGGGTGATCGAGACCTGCGTGGACTCGACGTTCACTTCCAGGTAGCCGTGATTCAGGTACCACGACTTGATGGTCTCCAGGTCGCCCGTCAGCTTCTGCTTCGAGTACTGGTCGGCCTTGGAATACCACGTGAACCAGCCGGAGGTGTTCAGCTGCAGCAGCTGGCGCAGTTCCTTGTCGGAGAACGCCTTGTTGCCGACGATATTGATCTGCCTGATCTTGGCGACGTCGCCCTCGTCCACGTTGAACATGACGTTCACGCGGTTACGTTCGATCGGGGTGACGGTCGTCGTGATCTTGACGCCGTACAGGCCGTGCGACAGGTACTGGCGCTTGAGCTCCTGCTCGGCGCGGTCGACGGAGGCCTTGTCGAAAATCTTGGTCTCGCCGACGCCGATGTCCTTCAGCGCCTTGACGAGCATGTCCTTTTCGAATTCCTTGGTGCCGGTGAAGTCGACGGAGGCGATGGCCGGACGTTCCTCGACCAGGACCACGAGCACGCCATTTTCTTCTTCCAGGCGGATGTCCTTGAAGAAGCCGGTGGCATACAGCGCCTTGATCGCCGCCGTGCCTTTTTCGTCGTCGAAGGTCTCGCCCACGCGCACCGGCAGGTAGCTGAACACCGTGCCTGCCTCGGTCCGCTGGATGCCTTCGACCCGGATGTCCTTCACGACGAAGGGAGCGACGGCGGCGGCGTGACCGGCACACAGGGCCAGCACGGCTGCGCCGATCATGCTGCGACGGGAGGGCAAGGCAAAACGCGGCTGGGCAAAACGTTCGGGTTGTAAATTCATCGGTTAGATCAATGGGTCAGTCATTGGACAACGTTACGTGTTCTTCGCCGGGGCTTGTCCTGCCTGGGCCGAACACTCCGATGCCCGCCGCAGGCGCGGCGTACAGTTCGGAGTGCCGTGTGTTCAGAGCAGTCGCACCAGGTCGTTGAAGACGGCAAGCGCCATCAGCATGAACAGCAGGCCGACCCCGGCACGCTGCGCGATCTCGCCGATCCGCGCGGGCAAGGGGCGCCCGGTCAAAACTTCCAGCGAATAATACAGCAAATGGCCACCGTCCAGAACGGGAATTGGTAACAGATTCATTACACCCAGGCTGATGGAGATGAAGGCGATGAACTCCAGGAACGGCTCCAGGCCAGAGCGGGCGGTCTGTCCGGCCACGTCCGCGATCGTGATCGGGCCGGTTACATTTTTCAGCGAGACCTCGCCCACGATCATCTTCGCGATCATCTTGACGGTCATCGCGCTCGTCTCCCACGTGCGCTGCGCGCCCTTGGCGAGCGCCTCCAGCGGCCCCGCCTTCACGGTCACCATCTCCGGCGCCTGCGCGATCATCAGCTTCACCAGGCCCTTGCCCGACTGCGGATCGCGGTCCGGCGTGAGGGGCAGCACGAGCGACTGGCCGCCACGCTGCACGCCCATCTGCAGGGTCTTGCCGGGGGCGCCGCGCACGGCTTCGATGAAGGCGATGCCGTCGGCGATGTTCTTGCCGTCGATCGAGGTCACGAGGTCGCCCTGGCGCAGGCCCGCGCGCGCGGCGGCGCCGTCCGGCAGCACCTTGTCG
>NZ_JBKYMO010000107.1:0-13937 GCF_047302915.1 Massilia sp. CT11-108
GCACGGCAGCGCGCGAGGATCGCATCCGCGCCCGAGCAGCCGAGGCGGATGAACGGCAGACCGTCCAGCTGGCCCCACGTCACGGGCAGCGTGAACGCGCGCGCGGCCGGCACGACGAGCACGTAGTCGTCGGCCACGTACGGGTGGACGACGAAGCCGTCTTCCACGGGCAGCTGGGCGATGCCGACGTCCGCGCGGCCCGCACGCAGCGCGGCCACGACTTCCAGGCGGTCGTTGCAAGCGTCGTCGATGTCGAGCACGAGTTGCGGATGGCGGGCCGCCAGCGCTTCGGCGACATATGGCAGCAGGTGCGTGCCGATGCTGCGGAAGCACGCGATGCGCACCCGGCCTTCGATGGCGTCGTCGTCACGCACGCTGGCGCGCAGGGCGTCTTCGAGCCGCAGCATCGCGCGGGCCTTGTCCAGCACGCGCAGGCCGGCTTCGGTGGGCAGCGAGCCGTCACGCGCACGCGCCAGCAGGCACGTATCCAGTTCGCGTTCCAGCTCCGCGATCGCATGGCTGATGCGCGACTGCGTGCACCCGAGTTCCGCCGCGGCCGCGCTGAAGCTGCCGTGGTCCGCCACCGCGACGAGCATGTGAAGTTGGCTGAGCTTCATGGGCCATCGAAATCTGTCATGGATGAGCCGGCAATTATCCGGCATTTCGGTAGCGTCATGGAGACGCGGCGGCGACCATGTGGTTTTTCATGAAAGGACACACATGCAAACGCTGACCAACGCCGCCCTGATCGTTATCGACGTCCAGCAGGGCTTCCTCGACCCGCGCTGGGGCCGACGCAATCACCCCCAGGCCGAGCAAAACATCGGGGCGCTGCTGGCCGCCTGGAGAAAAGCGGGACGGCCGCTGTTCCACGTCCAGCATGGTTCGCGCAGCGCACGGGGCGCGTTCCATCCTGGCACGCCGGGCCACGCGTTCAAGCGGGAAGCGCAGCCGCTGCCGGGCGAGATCGTCATTCCGAAGGATGTGAACAGTGCCTTCATCGGCACAGACCTGGAAGCGCGGTTGCGCGCGGGCGGCATCGAGACGGTCGTGCTGTGCGGCCTGACGACGGACCACTGCGTGTCGACGACGGCGCGCATGGCCGGCAATCTCGGTTTTCAAACGTTCCTCGTCGAGGATGCCTGCGCGACGCACGAGCGCACGGGGCCGGATGGCACGTGGTTCAGCGCGGAGCAGATGCATGCGACGGCGGTGGCGAGCCTGCATGGCGAATTTGCCACGGTGACGAACACGGCGGCCATGCTGGGTGAATAAGAGGAAATATTCTATCGAGAATTATCGAAAATAATGATACTTTAGAGAATTATAATTTTCTATTGAGAAATATCATGCGCGTTGCCCCGATTGCCCTCGCTGTCGCCATTCTCGGCGCAGGACCCGCTCATGCGACCGTGCTGAATCTGATGGCACCGGTCGGCGGCGCGAACCTGTACGCGATCCACGATTTCACGGCGCCGTCCAGCGACGTCGAAGGCGCGGTGGTGGCCGGGGGCAACGTGACAGTGTCCAGCTATTCGATCAACCGCAATGGCAAGAACGCGTTCGGCAAGGACGGCTATGCGCTCGTCGCGGGCGGCAACCTGTCGTTGCAGGGTGGTTCGATCGAGAACGGCAAGGCGTATGTGGGCGGCACGAGCGCGCTGACTTGGGCCGCGACGCCGCAGATGGCGACGAGCAATCCGGTCGACTTCAAGGCGGCGGCCGGCTATTACACGGGCGTGGCCGATGCGCTGTCCGACCTCGACGCAACGGGCGCGGTGACGCGTCTATGGAGCGGCGTCCAGGTGACGGGCAGCGGGAAGGGCGGCGTCGACATTTTCAACGTGTCGTCCGACCTGTTCGCGAATTCCAGCAGCTGGACTCTCGACAAGCTGGTACCCGGCGAGACGCTCGTCTTCAACGTGAGCGGCAGCGCGGGCACCTTCAACAACGGCGGCATCAGCTTCGAGCCGCTCGCCGGCTACAACGTGCTGTTCAACTTCTACGAAGCGCAGACGATCGACGTGCGCGGCGTGATCGGCAGCGTACTGGCGCCGTATGCGACGCAGACGGCGAACTGGGGCGTCATCAATGGGAATGTGATCGTCGATACCTGGTCGTCCACCGTGCAGGTCAATTCGAATCATTACTTCAATCCGGTCGATATCGCCGGATTGAAGCTCGACCAGGGCGGCGATGCGGCGTCGGCCCATGTGCCGGAGCCGGGCAGTATCGCGCTGGTCCTGGCCGGGCTCGCGGCGGCGGGTGTGGCGAGAAGAAAGCGCCGCGGCGCTTAAGCCGGCACCGCCACCGCGCCCCGCCGGCCATGCGCGCGCATCGCGAGCGCCAGCACGACGCCGGACAGGGCGAGGCTCGCCGCCACCCATTGCGGCGACGCATACGAATAGCCCAGCGTCAGCGGAATCCCGCCGAGGAACGCACCCAGCGCATTGCCGATATTGAAGCCGGACTGGCCCAGCGACGAGCCCAGCATCTCCGCTTCGCGCGAGTGCTCGATCAGCAGCATCTGGATCGGCGGGCCCAGTGCCAGCGCATTCGCGCCGACGGCAAACGCCAGCACCATCATCGCCGGCTGCGACGACGCCAGCAGCGCGTTCATGCACAGCAGCGCAACCATCGTGATCAGGAGGATGATGATCGCGGTCAGCGGCGGCACGCGGTCCGCCAGCTTGCCGCCCACGTTCACGCCGACCGTCATGCCGACGCCCACCGCCGTCATGATCAGCGGGATCGTATTCGCGTGGAAGTGCGTCACGTCCGTCAGCAGCGGGGCGATGTAGCTGAGCCAGGCGAAGAAGCCGCCCGTGCCGATCGACGTGATGCCCAGCGCGAGCCACAGGTTCGGCTTGCGGAAGATCTTCAGGTCCTGGCGCAGCCCTGCGCCCGGCGTCGCCTCGAAATACGGGATCAGCTTGTGCAGCATGATCATCGTCGCGAGGCCGATCACGGCCACGATCAGGAACACGAAGCGCCAGCTCATGTTGTGGCCGAGCCAGGTGCCGGCGGGCACGCCCAGCACGTTGGCAATGGTCAGGCCGGAGAACATGCTGGCAAGCGCGGCCGCTTCCTTGCCCTTGTCCGCGAGACGCGTGGCGACCACGGCGCCCACGCCGAAGAAGGCACCGTGCGGCAGGCCGGCCAGGAAGCGGAACAGCAGCATCGTGTGGAAGTTCGGGGCGAAGGCCGAGAGCGCGTTGAATGCCGTGAACATCAGCATGAACCAGATCAGCACGCTGCGCGGCGGGCGGTGCGACAGCATGCTGACGAGCGTCGGCGCGCCGACGACCACGCCGACCGCATACGCCGAAATCAGATAGCCCGCTTGGGGAATGGAAATGTCCAGGCCGGTCGCGATATCGGGCAGGATGCCCATCATGACGAATTCCGTCATGCCGATACCGAAACCGCCTAGGGCCAGGGGCGCCAGGCTTTTCTTGATCATGTGTGTAGTCTTTCCTGGAGGAAGCCGGACATTATGGCGGCTCGCGTCAGGCGAGTCCGCTTTCGAGTCGTGATGTCCGGTATAGCCTCACATGATAGCGGTATCAGGCCGAGTCTGCTTGCGGGTCGTCGTTTTCCGCGAGCCAATGGATGCGGCCATTGCCCGCCTCGCTCAACCGGGCAATGAGTGCGGCGGCCTTGTCGTCCGGCAGGTGGAAGGCGAATGAGACAACGTCCGCATGCTGGACGGCGTCCAGCGTGGCGCCGGCGGTGTCCAGTTCGCGGCGAATGAGGCCTTCGAGCGGGTAGGGCGCGTCGCAGCGCAGGTGGCGCTGGCGGATGATGGCGATTTTCTGCGCACCCAGCAGCGCCTGGGCGACGCTGTCCGTGTAGGCGCGCACGAGGCCGCCCGCGCCCAGCTTGACGCCGCCGAAATAGCGCACGACGGTCGCCAGTACGCCTTCCAGGTCCTGGTGGCGCAGCACGTCCAGCATGGGACGGCCCGCCGTGCCGCTGGGCTCCCCATCGTCGACGGCGGCCGATTGCCCGCCCGCCAGCAGCGCCCAGCACACGTGCGCGGCGCCCGGATGCGCCGCCTTGAGCCCCGCGACGATCTTCTGCGCCCCGGCCCGGTCGGGCATCGGCTGGACGCAGGCGATGAAGCGGCTTTTCTTGATGATCAGTTCGTGGTGGACGGGGGTGAGGATGGTCTGCGGCATGGGGCCAACAGCTTACTGTATTTCCGCGCAGATCGCTTGCGGAAGTAAAACTACATGTTGTCTATAGGGAGTGCCTTGAAGTCGCCGATTTGTGATGTTACTTTACTACAAATCAACTTGGAGACCTCATGAAGAAGCTTGTTCTTGTCATCTCGGCCTGGTTGCCCGCCCTGTGGGCCGGCGCCGCGCCCTACGCCATCCAGCACGTGGAACCGATGAACTGGTGGGTCGGTATGAAGTCGCCCGACCTGCAGGTGATGGTGCATGGCGAGAAGATCGCCGAGCTGGAGCCGGCGCTGGCTTACCCCGGCGTGCGCATCGCCGGCGTCGAGCGCACGGACAATCCGAACTTCCTGTTCGTGAACCTGAAGATCGGGGCGACGACGAAGCCCGGCGCACTGGAACTGCAGTTCAAGCGCGGCAAGGACGTGGTGACGACCGTGCCATACCGCCTGGAAGCGCGCCGCAAGGATTCGGCGCAGCGGCGCGGCTTCGATTCCGCCGACGCCGTCTACCTGATCGTGCCCGACCGCTTTGCGAACGGGAACCCGGCCAACGACGATGCGGGCATGCGCGAAAAGAGCGATCGGCGCAATCCGGACGGGCGCCACGGCGGCGACCTGGCGGGCATGCAGGCGCAGCTCGATTACATCCGCAACCTCGGATTCACGATGGTCTGGCCCACGCCGCTGCTGGAAAACAACCAGCAGGCGTATTCGTACCACGGCTATGCGCTGACCGATTACTACAAGATCGATCCGCGCTTCGGCAGCAACGAGGACTACCGCAACTACGTGGCCGCGGCCAACGCGCGCGGCATCGGCGTGATCCAGGACATCGTCGTGAACCACATCGGCACGGGCCACTGGTGGATGCGGGACATGCCGTCGTCCGACTGGATCAACCACGGCAGGACGTTCGTCAAGACCAACAACCAGCACACGGTGGCGCAGGACATCCACGCGGCGCCGGAAGAGAAGGCGCGCTTCGTCGACGGCTGGTTCGATACGTCGATGCCGGACGTGAACCAGAAAAACAAGCTGGTGGCCCGCTACCTGATCCAGAACACGCTGTGGTGGATCGAGTACGCGAACCTGTCCGGCATCCGCGAAGACACGTATTCGTATGCCGATCCGGCCTTCCTGAACGATTGGAACCGCGCCGTGCACGCGGAATACCCGCACCTGAACGTCGTCGGCGAGGAGATGGACGACCGCCCGTACATGGTCGCGTACTGGCAGAAGGGCGTCGTCAACCGCGACGGCTTCCGTTCCGAACTGCCGTCCGTGATGGACTTTCCGCTCGTCGACACGGCCCCGAAAGCGCTGACGGCGCCGGAAGACAGCGGCCAGGGCCTCATCAGGATCTACGAGACCATCGCGGCCGACTACCTGTATGCGGACCCGCTGAAGCTGATGGTCTTCCCGGATAACCACGACCGTCCGCGCGTGCTGGCGCAGGTGGACGGCAATATCGACCTCTTGAAGACGGACCTGATCCTGATGGCGACGACGCGCGGCATTCCGCAGATGTTTTATGGGACCGAGATGCTGATCCAGGGGCCGAAGGAGCGCACCGACGGCGTCCTGCGCGCGGACATGCCGGGCGGCTGGGCGGGCGACAAGGTCGATGCGTTCGCGGGTACGGGCCTGACGGACGCCCAGCGCGGCATGCAGCACCTCGTGCGCACACTGTTCAACTGGCGCAAGACCAGTTCCGCCGTCAAGACCGGCAAGCTGACGCACTACATCCCCGGCGATGGCCACTACGTCTACTTCCGCCACGACGGCAGGCAGACGGTGATGGTCGTGCTGAACAAGAATCCGCAGGGCACGCAGCTGGACCTGTCGCGCTTCGCCGGCATGGTGAAGGATGCGCGCCAGGGCCGCAACGTGCTGACCGGCGCCGCCGTCGACCTGCACGCGCCGCTGGCGCTGCCGGCCATGACGTCCGTCGTGGTCGAGTGGTAAGCGGGACTCAGTCGACGGCGCAGGCGCCCGCACCCGTGCGCGCGAGCATCTGCCCGATCTGCGCGGCCGCGCACGGCCGGCCGTACAGGTAGCCCTGCGACTTGTCGCAGCCGTGCGCGCGCAGGAAATCGTGCTGTTCCTGCGTCTCGATGCCTTCGGCCACGATCTCCATCCTGAGACTCCTGGCCATCGCGATGATGGCGCGCGTGATGGCCGCGTCTTCCGGATCCTGCGGCAGGCCGCGCACGAAGCTGCGGTCCACCTTCAACGCGCGCACGGGGAAGGTCTTCAGGTAGCTCATCGACGAATAGCCCGTGCCGAAGTCGTCGATCGCGAGCTGGATGCCGGCGTCCGTCAGCGCGTGCAGGCGGTCGACGATGTCGGTGGAGGCGTCCATCAGCATGCTCTCCGTCAGTTCCAGTTCGAGCCAGCACGGATCGACGTCGGCTTCGCGCAGGGTCGCCAGCACGGCCGCGACCAGGTTGTTTTCCTTGAGCTGGCGGCCCGACAGGTTGACGGCCACGCGCAGCGGATGGCCTTCCGCGTGCCACCGCTTCAGGTCGCGGCACGCTTCGCGCAGCACCCATTCGCCGATCGGCACGATGAGGCCCGTGTCCTCCGCGACGGGGATGAAGTCGTTGGGGCTGACCATGCCCAGTTGCGGATGGATCCAGCGGATCAGCGCTTCGACGCCGACGATGTCGCCCGTCTTGAGGTCGACCTGCGGCTGGTAGTGCAGCACGAACTCGTCGCGTTCCAGCGCGCGCCGCAGGTTGTTGTCCAGCTTGAAGCGTTTATGGGCGTCGTCGCGCATGCTGGGCGTGAACATGCGCCACGCGTTCTTGCCGCCGTTCTTCGCGTAGTACATCGCGGTGTCGGCGTATTTCAGCAGCGCGTGCATGTCGGTCGCGTCGTCCGGATACACGCTGATGCCGATGGACGCGCCGATGTGGATGTCGTGGCCGTGGATGTGGATCGGGTCGGCCAGCTTGAGCAGGCATTTTTCCGCGATCAGCGACGCGACGCCGACCTGGCTCACGTTCTCGAGGATGATGCCGAATTCGTCGCCGCCGATGCGCGACAGCACGTCGCCGAAGCGCAGCGTCTCCGACAGCCGGCGCGACACGAGGCGCAGCAGCTCGTCGCCGATGTCGTGGCCGAGCGTGTCGTTGACGGTCTTGAAGTTGTCCAGGTCGATGAACATCAGGATCGTGCGCTCGTCGAACTTGCGGGCGCGCGCGAGGACCGATTCCAGCCGCTCGTTGAAGAAGTGCCGGTTGTTGAGCTGCGTGACGGGATCGTAGTGCGCCAGCCGGTCCAGCTTGACCTCGATGCGCTTGCGTTCGTTGATCTCCGCTTCCAGTTCCAGTTCGCGCTTCTGGATGCGGTCCAGCATGCCGTTGAACGTGCGTGCCAGCAGGCCGATGTCCGCCGCCTGCGACACCTCGGCGCGCAGCGAATAATCGCCCTGGCGCGAGATCTGCTCGCTCACCGCCGACAGCGCGCGGATCGGGGCCGTGAAATAGCGCTGCAGGCGCGACAGCGTATAGTATGAGAGGCTGAGCAGGGCCAGCGTCATCGGCAGCGCCAGCGCGAGGTACAGCGCGAGCTGGCGGTACACGCTCGTCACGCTGCTGCGCACGACCACGGTGCCCAGCAGGCGGCTGCCGACCTGGATGCGGCGCGTGACGCTGACGCCGCGGACATCCACCACCGTCTCGCGCGCACGCGGGTCGTGCGCGGCGGGCGGCGACTGCGGATCGCGCACGAAGGTGACGAACGCCTTGCCTTTCGCGTCATAGGCGACGGCCGATTGCACGTCCGGCGCCACCCGCAGCGCGGACAGGATGTCGCCGGCCGCCTCGGCGTCGGCGAAGGCCATGGCCGCCGTCAGGTTCTCGCCCACCATCGTCGCCTGCGACTGCGTCTGGCGCACCAGCGCGGCCGTGAAGAAGTACAGCTGGATGCCGATCAGGAACAGCGTCGACAGCAGCATCACGCCGCCGCTCGTGACGAGGTAGGTCCATTTGAGCTTGGTGCTCAGTGCCTGCCGGTTGATCCATTCGATGAGTTGTTCCATGCGGGCCGTCCGGGTCTAATAAATGGCGCGCGCCAGCCGCAGCACCTTGGAGCTGAGCACGACGCCGGCACCGCGCGCCGCGGCGCCATTGAATTCGAAGGCGATGCGCCGGTCGTCCAGGACCAGTTCGAGCATCACGCCCTTGCGCGCGGCACCGCGCGTGTCGGCGATCGTCAGCACGCCGGCCGCGCGGGCGCTGTCCGCGAGCGCCGTCATGTCGTCGGACTCCGACGCGCTGATGTACAGGATGTGGCATTGCATCAGCGCCTCCGGACCCGAGTGCGGATACACGATGGACAGGCGCGCATTCCCGAGCGGCTTGCCTTCGAGCGTGGCGAGCGCGCTGCCGAACGGATCGCGCCCCAGCACGCACAGGCGCACGACGCCGTTCATGTTCGGCAGGGTGCTGAACTGCGCGATGTTGTAGATGAACGCCGCCTTCGCCGCGTATTCGTCGGCCGCCTGGGCATGGGCAACCGCCGGCAGCAGGCAGCACAGGAGCAGGAGGCGCGCGAGGCCGGGCCGCATCATCGTCAGAACCTGACAGTCGCCATGAAACGCAGCGTGCGCCCGTCCTGTCCGATCGCGTCGAGGTGGCGCGGCGGCGTGCCGTTGTCGTAGTGTTCCTCGCTGGCGGAATCGGCATAGCGTTTGGCGAAGACGTTGAGCACGCCCGCGGACAGCTCCACGTGCGAGCCCAGGGTGCCGACGAGATTCAGGTCGACGAGGCCGAAGCCGCCCACCTCGCCGCCGCGCACCGTGCGGCGCCGGCTCGTGTAGCGGTACTCGGCGTGCGCGCGCAAGTGGTCGCCGAGCGGCGGCAGCGCGACATTCAGCTTGAACAGCCGGCGCGGCGAATTGGGCAGCCATGCGCCACCGGCGTCGTTGCGCGCCGACTGCACGTTCGCGCTGCCCTTGAGGGCGCTGCCGTCCTCGCGCAGCCATTCCGCTTCCACTTCGACGCCCGTGGCGCGGGCGGCCTCGATGTTCGAAAAGACCAGCATGCCGTTGACCGGATCGGTGGCCAGCGCCAGCATGTCGCGCATGCGGTACTGGAAGACGGAGGCGGTGGCGCGGAAGCGGTCGGTCGGAAAATATTCCGCGATCAGTTCATAGGTCTTGATGCGCTCCGAGCGCAGCGCCGGATTCGCCCGGAAGTCGAACGTGTAATAGCGCTCGTAGGCGTTGGCGGAGCGGAAGGCCGTGCCGTACAAGGCCTTGAGCGTGACCTGGCTCGCCGTCTTGTAGAGCAGGGCCACGCGCGGATTCGTCGTGGCGCCGCCTTCGGAATCGTAGTCGTGGCGCACGCCCGTGTTCAGGATGAGCTTTTCGCCGAGCCGCATCTCGTCCTGCAGGTAGACGGCGGTCTGCCGCTTGGGATGGGCGACGTCGAGATTGAGCTGGTACGGATCGACGTCGTAGTTCGCCATCTGCCGCTTGCTGTCGCGCGTGTATTCCGCGCCGGCGATGAGCTTGTGGCCGCGCAGCGCGCTGCTGATCACGCGCACCTCCGCGCCGCTGCTGAGGCTCTCGGCCGTATCGATGCCGGGCGTCGGCCCCTCGCTTGCGGACCCGGTCACGTTGAGGGTCTTGTAGCGGTAGCGCGCGACGCTCACGCCGGCGAACAGGTCGAGCGTCTCCGAGACGGCGCGATGCCAGGACAGGGCGGCGCCCGCGTATTCGTCCAGCGACCAGCTGCGCGGATCGTTGAACTGCTGGCCGTAGGACGCCGTCGGAATGCCTTTCGTGCGGCTGCCGAAATAGGCCTCGGCCACGACGCCGCCCGCGCTCAGTTTCGCGAACAGCCGGCGATAGCGGTCGTAGTCGATCCCGGTGGCGACGCCGTGGTTGCTGGCCGCGTCGTCGTATTCGGGAAAGTACACGTCGCGCCCCGGACTGTCGTACACCGACGCGCCCAGCAGCAGCTCGGTGCCGCCCGGCGTCCCGCTGCCGTACGTGTTGCGCACTTCACGGCCGCGGCCCGTGAACCGGCCCACGCTGACGGTCTGCCCCTTGAGGGCCCCGCCGCTTTTCGTGAGCACGTTCACCACGCCGAAGAACGCGCTGCTGCCGTAGATGGCGGAACCGGGACCCGGCACGAATTCGACGCGGTCGATGAGGGCCAGGTCGATCGGGAACTCGGTGCCGATGGCACCCTGGTCGTAGACGACGTCGTTCAGGCGCCGGCCGTCGATCAGGACCAGCAGCCGTGTGTTCAGGTCGCCCGGATTGCCCAGGCCGCGGATGTTCGCGTAGTTGTAGTTGCGGTCGTAGGACACCGTCATGCCGGGCACGCTCTGCAGGACCTCCGTGAGCGTGCGGTAGCCGCGCTGGCGGATGTCCTCGGCCGTGATCACGGTGACGGACGACGGTGCCTCGCTGATCTTCTGCGGAATCTTCGACGCCGTGACGACTTCGAGGTTGAGCAATTGTTCGAGGGGCAGGGCGTTCAGATCGGGACCTTGCTGCGCCAGTGCGCCGGCCTGGAAGCCAGCCGCCAGGAGGCCGATCGCACGCGACAGATGACGGGACGGAGACGTTTCCTTGTTCGGCAACATGGCAGGTCCTTGAGGGAATGCTTGGCAGAGCGCCCGAGCGGCCCAGTGTAAGGACATGCAATACTGAATTTGTTGACTAGAACCAATTAATTGGCCGGTGCAACTAATTCCGAGGGGAGGGATAGGAAGAATCTGACAGAGAAGCGGAAAAGCAAAAAGCCCATGAACCGAAGTTCATGGGCTTTCTGGTGTTCGTGGTAGGCCGTGCTGGGCTCGAACCAGCGACCAACGGATTAAAAGTCCGCTGCTCTACCAACTGAGCTAACGACCCGACGGGCAGCATTATAGCGGCTCATCGGCACACGGCCAAGTGCTTTCGTGAAAATTGGCAACAATTGTTGAAGTGGCCAGGCAAATATCGATCGTGCGACGGCCTCTCGAAATGCCGCACAGGCATTGATTTCCGGTATGATCAGTTGATTTTCAGATATTAATTCGTGCCGTGATCCCGACCGACTCCGATACCGCCACCGAGCTTTCCCTGCGCGCCCTGAATCTCGTCAACAGCGGGATCATCGTGCTGGACGCCCACTACAAGATCGTGCTCTGGAACGGTTGGATGGTGCCGCGTTCCGCCCGCGCCGCCGCGCGCGTGCGCGAGCGCTCGCTGTTCGAGGTATTCCCCGAACTGCGCGGTTCGCGCGTCGAAGCGGCCGTGCTGGCCGCATTGGCACCCTCGGCCGATGGCGCGAGCACGACCATCCCGCAGGCGGAAAGCCGGGCCCCATTTCCCCTGCGCGAGGCGGGCAGCTTCGACGGCCCGCGCATCGACCAGGCCGTGACGGTGACGCCGTTCCGCGATGGCGAGCAGCGCTATTGCATGATCGAGATCCGCGACGTCAGCGGCGCCGTGGAACGCGAAAAGCGTCTCCTCGACCACGCGGAATCGCTGCGCGCGCGATCGTACGTCGACGGCCTGACCGGCATCGCCAACCGCCGCTACTTCGACGTTGCGCTGGACCGCGAACTGCGCCGCGCGCAACGCGTGAAGGGCGAGCTGTCGCTGCTGCTGATCGACATCGATTCCTTCAAGGCCTACAACGACCATTTCGGCCACCAGCAGGGCGACGCCTGCCTGTCCACCGTGGCCCAAGCCCTCGCTGCCAAACTCAAGCGCCCGGCCGACGTGGCGGCACGCTATGGTGGCGAGGAATTCGCGGCGATCCTGCCGGACACGTCGCTCGAGCAGGCCAGGCTGCACGCCAACGCGATTCGCGAACACGTCGCCGGACTGGCGCTGCCGCACGCACCCGCGGCCCACTGGCCGATGGTCACGCTGAGCATCGGTGTCGCAAGCTTTGACCGTGAACGCCTGCATGAGGTTCCCGCACTGATCGAGGCCGCGGACAAGGCCTTGTATGCGGCAAAGCGTGGTGGCCGCAACCGTGTCGTGGTAGACGGCGACGTATCCGGCTGACGGGTCATTCAGCACGTCGCCATGACGTGCATATCGGATCACGCAGCCACGCATAGCGATACGGGATCCCGCCCGTCGTCAGCGCATCCGTGTCATTTCTCGTCGATCTGATTTAGCGTAAATACAGACTGTTTCGTGATGCGGCCCTTGCCGCCCTTGTGGCTGGCAACCGGCGCCCTAGACTGAATTGCCGCAGCCGGCAAAGACCCGTACCGCGGCACTGTCCATCACGATCCGAAGGAGACATCATGCGTCCGCTTCCCTTGGCACTTTCCGCATCCCTGCTGTTGTTCGCGCCCGGTGCCGGCGCGCAGTCGGGGAATTATCCGATCAATGACGACGCGCCGATCTCGCGCGTCGAGGTGACCGCGCAGCCGCGCCCGGCATTCCGCATCTGGGACTACCAGGCCGAGGAGGTCAGCGGCGCGTACGCGTTGTCGAACGGCTGGCGCCTGAACGTGAAGCCGGCGCGCGACGGCATCGTCGCCCAGATCGACAAACAGCGTCCGATGCGCCTCATCGCGCAATCGCCCGACCGCTTCGTTTCGCGCGACGGCAACGTGATCATGGAATTCAACAAGGGCGACACCCGCGAAGACATGATGATGAGCTATGTGCCGAGCGACGTTACCGATCCGCGCCTCGCGCAGATGATCGCGGTGACGGCGAAGATGGCGCAGCGCTGAAGCGCCGGCCGCTCAGCCCGCGTCGCCGGGCGGGGCCGGCGGCTGGTCGATCGCGTCGGCCAGCCTGCGCATCAGCCGCACCAGGTTGTCGAAATCCTCCTGGTCCCACGACGCGAAGACGGCGCGGGCCATCTTGTCGCGCGCGGCGTCGAGCGCGTCCGTCATGGCCTTGCCCTTGGGGGTGATCGAGGCCAGGCGGACCCGCGCATCCGCGTCGGAAGCGCGCCGTTCCACGAGGCCCAGGCTGTCCAGCTTGGCCACCTGGCGGCTGACGGTGGTGTAGTCGCGTCCCGACCGTTCGGCCAGCTCGACGACGCCGATCGGCCCCAGCCGTTCGATCCCGACCAGCAGCGGAAACAGTGCCCGGTCCAGCCGGACGCCGGCCTGGCGGATGAGTTCCTCGTCGCGTTGCGGCCGGTTCATCGCGCTGACGATGCTGATCAGCGACGTGTGCAATTCACGCAGTCGCGCCGATATATGTGTATCTTGCACATTATTTTTCGTTGCCATATACTCCTCTCCAGTTATGTGCATTTTACACATAAGACACTGGGAGAGCGACATGGACTTCGATACCGATGTACTGATTTGCGGCGCGGGTGCCGCCGGCCTGACCCTGGCCCTTGACCTGGCGCGGCGGAACGTCCCGTTCCGGCTGGTCGAGCGGCAGGACACGCCATTCCACGGCTCGCGCGGCAAGGGCATCCAGCCGCGCACGCTGGAAGTCTTCGAGGACCTCGGCATCGCCGACCGGGCAGTGGCGCTGGGTGGGCCGTATCCGCCCCAGCGCATCCACGCCGCGGACGGCAGCCATGCCGATGTCCCGATCGCCGCGGAGCAGGCGGCGACGCCCGCGGAGCCCTACGCCACGCCCCTGATGCTGCCGCAATCCCTGACCGAGCAGGTGATGCGCGAACGCCTGCTGGAGCTGGGACAGCGGGTCGAATGTGGCCTTGCGCTCACGGGCCTGGAGCAGGACGCGGATGGCGTCACGGTCACGCTCGCGGGCCGCGGCGGCGAGTCGCGCCTGCGCGCGCGCTACGTC
>NZ_JBKYMO010000108.1:0-13796 GCF_047302915.1 Massilia sp. CT11-108
GCCTCGTCGCGCTGGTGCTGACGTTGCTGCTGTCGCCGCTGCTGGCCGGCATGGCGCTCGCCGCCGCGCGCGGCGCGAGCGAAGGGGGCGTGAGCGTTTCGGTCGTCATAAGGTGGCGATCAGGGCAAGGAGGTAGTTGACGACCGCCGCGAACTCGAAGCCCCAGCGGTGCGAGGCGCGCGCATCCGGTGCGAGCGTGCGGCTGTCATCGAGCTTGTTCACGTCCAGGTAGTGCAGGCGCTGCGGATCGAGTTCGGCGGAGACGGCCTTCGCCGGCTTCGTCCAGGTGAACTTGTGCCACCGTTCGTCGGCATCCCAGCGCGCGGTCTCGGTGCTGCCGTCGGCGAATTTCACGACGAGCGTCTGCGGCACGGGCGCGCCGTGGCGGCGGACCGTGACATCGGTGCGGTACGGGTACGGCCCGGTGCCGTCCGGATGCGTCTTGCGCCAGGCCGCGCGCGCCGCGTCGATGCGCTTGTCGAGGGCGGACTGGCTGGCGTGCGCGCCGGGGAGCGGCACCAGTTCCGTGCTCGTGAGGTCGGCGATGCCGTCGTCGACGCGGGAGACGGCGTAGACCTGGCGCTCGAACGCGTCCTCGATGACGGCGCGCTGGCCCGTCACCTCGGCGAGCGTTGCGCGCAGGTCGGCGGTGCCCGGGTGGCGGAATTTCCAGCGCCGGTAGTATTCCTTGAACGCGCGCTCCATCGGTGCGCGGCCGATGCGCGCTTCCAGGTCGCGCATCAGGATCGCCGTGCGCGTGTAGACGGGGCCGATGTCCTGCAGGCGGTGCCACGCGTTGGCGCCGGGCGGGTCGGCCGGGTCGTGGCGCGGCGTCGCGGTGCGTTCGGCGTCGAAGGTCGGATAGCCCGGCGCGAAGCCGAGGCGGGCGAGCAGCGGCGTCGCGATGTACGCGAGCTGGCCCTGGTCGCGCATCATGCGGTTGTCCCAGTATTCGTTGAGGCCTTCGTCCAGCAGCGGTTCCTCGAATTCGTTCGACGCGAGCAGGCCGTAGAAATAGCCGTGGCCGAATTCGTGGATCGTGACGAAGGCGAGGGCGAACTGGTTCGCGGTGCGCGGCTCGACGGTCCGGTAGGCCTCGGCCGTGAAGAACGTCGGGTATTCCATGCCGCCCGCTTCCTCCGCGTTGTAGGGCGGGATCACGATGGTCAGCGTCCGGTACGGGTACGGACCCAGCGTGTTCGAGAAGTACGTCAGCGATTCTTTTGCCGCCTTCAGCGCGGGCGCCGCGCTGGCGGCGAATTCGGGCGGGTACAGCACGGTCACCGTCACGGTCGGGCTGCCCGGGCCGGTCCACGTGTCGACGAGCGGCCTGGCTGTCTGGTTGTCCGCCGTCCAGGCGAAGTCGTGGACGTCGCCCTGCACGAAGCGCCACGTGCGCATGCCGTCCTTGTCGACGGGGGCGCCTTGCGGTTCGCCCGTCGCGCCCACCGTGTAGCCGCGCGGGACGGTGAGCTTCACGTCGTAGCTGCCGAAGTCCGCATAGAACTCGGAATTCAGGTGGTACTCGTGCACGTTCCAGCGCGGGGACGTCGCCCCCCGTTCGCCCGGCAGTTCCAGCACGCCGATCTTCGGGAACCACTGCGCGACGAGGTGGAACGTGCCGAAGTAGCCGGCGCGGGCGACGACGCGCGGCAATTGCGTGACGAAGTCGATGTCGAGCGTCGTCGATGCGCCCGGCGCCACGGCCTGCGGCAGGTCGAAGCGCACGACCGTATGGTCCGTCGCCGGGCCGTTGTCCGGATGGACGAACGTCCACGGCACGTTGGCGCCGCCTTGCGCGACGCGGCGCAGGGCGATGTGGCCCCACGCATCCTTGATGTCGACGCCGGAGCGGAAGGTGCCGTCGCGCTCGCGCCGCTCGGTGAAATACGTGCTGCCCGCACTCTCGAACGCGTTCATGTACAGGTGCAGGTAGACCCTGCTGACGGCGACGTTGCTGCGGTTGCGCCACGTGAGCCGCTCGCGTCCCGTGACCGTGTGTTTGACCGGGTCGAGCGTGGCGGCGATGTCGTAATGGACGACGCGGTCCGACAGCGTGGGTTCGCGGCCCGTGCGCGGCCCGCCCCAGCCATCCGGGCTGCTGGGCACGCGCACGGCGGCGGCATCCGGCGGGGCGAGGGCGATGCCGTCGGATGCAGGTGCGGCGAACACCGCGCCCGCCAGCAGCAGCACCGCGGCGAGGGCGAGGTGAAATCGGAAACGAGGAAGCATGCGGGATCCCGGGCGTGGCTGTTATTTTTGTGCCTACACTATACAGGTTATAATCTCGGGGTTCTGGTGCCCGCACGCGCGTCTGCGCGTGCAGTTAAACGGGAAACACGAAGCGGCGTCGCCTACGGCGGCGTGCCAACGTGTGCTGCCCCCGCAACGGTAAACAAGCGTCGCCGCATGGCGACAGGCCGCCCCGACAGCCACTGTGCTTGCATAGGAAGGTGGGACGGTCCGTCTTGGAGCCCGGAGACCGGCCAGACAGGGGAAGCCGGCGTTACGCCGCGCTTTTGTGTACGCCGGCGTGCGGGGACGCTTGCCGGCGCCAAACGAACACTGAACATCCAATGCATACTGCCGCCTCCACCCGCGGCGCGCCGGCTATCAAGCCGCTCGCGCTGGCCTGCGCCATCGTCCTGTCCTTCTCCACCGGCGCCGTGCGCGCCCAGGACGGCAACCCATCGACCGTCGTCATCACCGGTGCCCGTTTCCCGAGCGTGGAAACCCTGCGTCCGATCGGCGCCACCGTCATCACGCAGGACGACATCCGCCGCGCCGGCGTCAACGACGTCAATAGCGCGATCCGCAAGATCGGCGGCGTGTTCGGCCGCCAGAGCCTGGACTCCTCGCCCGACTTCGCGCTCGACCTGCGCGGCTTCGGCACCAACAGCGCGCAGAACATGGTGATCATGGTCGACGGCGTGCGCCTGAACGAGAACGAGCTGGCGAACACCGTGCTGTCGACGATCCCGATCGACACGGTCGAACGCATCGAGATCGCCCGCGGCGGCGGCAGCGTGCTGTATGGCGAAGGCGCCACCGGCGGCATCATCCAGATCACGACGCGCCGCAACGTGGCCGGTGGCCTGCACGGTTCCGTGTTTGCCGAAGGCGGCTCGTTCCACGAGCACGACGTGCGCGCGCAGCTGTCGCAGACGGCGGGCAACGTCAGCGCCGACATCGCCGTCGCGCGCCAGGGTTCGAATAACTACCGCCGCAACAGCGATTTCGACCAGACGACCGCCTCGCTCAACGTACAGACCCGCTTCGCGGGCGGCCGCGCCGGCATCCACGTCGAAAGCGCGCGCCAGGACTCGCGCCTTCCCGGCGCGCTGTCGCTGGCCCAGTTCGACGCGGACCCGCGCCTGGCCGCGACGCCGAACGACTTCGGCTCGCTGAACACGGACCGCGCGAACGTCTTCGCCGAATACCGCCTGGGCGCCGTCGACCTGGCGGCCGCCCTGTCGCACCGCGAGCGCAACGTGCGCTCGAACTACCTGTCCTTCGGCTCGAACAATGCGTACGACGGCCGCCAGGACCAGTTCTCGCCGCGCGCCCGCTGGCTGTCCGACGTCGGCGGCATGCTCAATGAACTGGTGGGCGGGGTGGACCTCACGCGCTGGAAGCGCAAGACGACGGCCTCGTTCTCGAGCGCCGACGCGAGCCAGTCGTCGAAAGCCGTGTACCTGCGCGACGAGCTGCGCTTCGATCCGGCCCACGACGGCCGCATCGCCCTGGGCGCGCGCCACGAGAACTTCGACAAGAACGTCGTGGACGTCGTGGGCGGCGTCGCGCCGGAAGACCGTTCGCAATCGCAGAACGCGTGGGAAGCGCAGGCCAGCTACCGCGTGCACCCGCTCGTCGAGGTGTACGCGAAGGCGGGACAAAGCTATCGCGTGGCCAACGTCGACGAGAACGGCTACCGTGCAAGCAGAGACATCCTGAAGGCGCAGACGTCGCACGACCTGGAACTCGGTACGACCCTGCGCCACGCGCCGGGCGACGACAGCCGCACGTTGACGGCGCGCGTATTCCGCCATCGCCTGGACAACGAGATTTTTTATGATCCGACGCTGAACGGCGGCTGGGGTGCGAACACGAACCTCGATCCGACCGAGCGCAAGGGCTTCGAGATCGACGCCGAGGCGGCGCTGGCCGCAGGCTGGCGTGCGAGTGCGCACCTGCAGCATGTAATCGCGCACTTCACGGATGGCCCGAACACCGGCCGCGAACTGGCGCTCGTGCCGAAGAACGTCGTGACGGCGCGCCTGGCATGGGTGCCGGCCAACGGCCAGTCGGCCGACGTGGGCGTGCAATGGGTCGACCGCCAGCGCTACGGCGGCGACTTCAGCAACACCTGCGGCGCGCGGATCCCGTCTTACACGACGCTCGACGCGCGCTACAGCATCAAGGTGGGCGCATGGGACGTCGCCGCGACGGGGCTGAACCTGGCGGACCGTCGTTACTTCAGCAATGCATTCTCGTGCAAGGGCGGCATCTACCCGAGCGATGGACGTCAACTGAAATTGTCGGCCCGGTACGACTTCTGACAAACCGGGGTCAGAGCCCGCTCTGACCCCGGTGTTGGTTACGACGGTAACCAATTGCAAGAAATAAGCCCTGGCTAAGGTTCGCGACCGAAAAAGTGGTAATCTCGCGTCGTTTGCTTAACCAACCCTAGAAGGAAAACTATGCGTTCCCTGCGTTTTGCCCTGCTCGCCACCGTCCTCGCCGCCAGCACCGCGTTCGCGTCGCCGACCGACCCGAAGAGCGGTGTCGAGTACGTGACGCTCGCTCAGCCGCAACCGGTGCAGGCCACGGGTAAAAAAGTCGAGGTGATCGAGTTCTTCATGTACCACTGCCCGCACTGCAACGCGCTGGAACCGCAGCTCGAACAGTGGGTCAAAAAGCAGGGCGACAACATCGTGTTCAAGCGCGTCCACCTGCCGTCGTCGGGCCCGAACGATCCGGAAGCACACCTGCGCCTGACGCTGGAAGCGCTGGGCAAGGCCGAAGAGTTCCAGCCGAAGGTCTTCAAGGCCTGGCACGTGGATCGCCTGCGCCTGAACACGGACGCGGCCATCATCGACTGGGCCTCGAAGAATGGTCTCGACCGTAACAAGTTCCTGGACGCGTGGAACTCGTTCGGCGTGACGACCAAGCTGCGCCGCCTGCCGCAGATCACCAGCGACTACAAGGTCGACAGCGTGCCGACCATCATCATCGACGGCAAGTACCAGACGTCGCCGGCATTGGTCTACAATTCGGTCAAGACCCAGAACGAGCCGGCCCTGTTCGGAGCCACGCTGCAAGTAATGGATGCCCTGGTCGCGAAAGCCGCCAAGTCGAAATAAAAAGGTAGAAACAGCGCAATGAGTGATGCCGAAGGCAAGATCCTGAAGATGTACGACAAGTCCAAGCCGGACGAGGAGCATCTGTTCGATTCGAGTAACTGGAATCACGCGGCCTGGATCCTCGTGATCGTGCTCGCAGGTCTTGCATTCTGGCTCGCCATTGCGCTCGTGAACGCCGAAAACCAGCGCAATGCGCTGGTGACGAATCAATGCGCGGACCCCGTGTTCAAGGGCGAGATCGACCGGCAATGCTTGCTGACCGTGCATTCGCGCGAGCACTGGTGGGACCACCTGTTCTACGCGATGCGCCACGTGAAGCCGGAACGCCCGGCGCCGGCCGGACGTCGATAATTCCTTAAGGAAATGGTAACCTTCAGGTTTTCCACGACCTGAAGGATTGTCCATGCCGCTCCTGCGTGCCGCCGGCCTCGGCCTGCTGCTGTCCCTGTCGCTGTCTCTCGCCCATGCGTCGCCCGCTGTTCCGCAGAATGGCGTCGACTATGCCACGCTCGCCCGTTCGCAGCCCGTGCAGGCGAACGGCGCCAAGGTCGAGGTCATCGAATTCTTCATGTACCACTGCCCGGTGTGCAATGCACTGGAACCGTTACTGGAGGAGTGGGTCAGGAAGGAAGGCGACCGCATCACGGTGCGCCGCATCCACTACCCGTCGACAGGACGGGCCGATCCGGAAGCGCATTTGTTCCTGACGCTCGAAGCACTGGGCCGGCTGGGCGACATGCACGCGAAAGTGTTCAAGGCGGTGCACACGGACCATATCCGTTTAAATAAAGACGACGTCATCATCGACTGGGCGGCGAAGAACGGCATCGACCGCGCGGCCTTCCTCGACGCGTGGAATTCGTTCGGCGTGACGACGCGCCTGCGCCAGCTCGACAAGGTCGCCGCCAACTACCAGGTCGAGTCCGCGCCCACGCTCATCGTCGGCGGCCGCTTCCTGACGAACCCCGGCCTGCTGTCGCGCCAGATGGAAGGCGCCGACCGCGCGGACGTGTTCAAGGCGACGCTGCAGGTGGCGGACAAGCTCGTCGACAAGGCCGCACAGGCGAAGTAATCAGGCCGACAGCACGCCGTCCGGCAGGCTGATCACGAAGCGGGCGCCGCCCAAGGTCGACTGCTCGACTTTCAGGTTGCCGCCATGCAGGGCGATCGCCTTGTGCGCGATCGACAGGCCGAGGCCGAAGCCGCCGGTGGCGCGGTCGCGGCTGCGGTCGAGGCGGTAGAACGGCTCGAAGATGCGTTCCCGTTCTTCTTCGGGAATGCCGGGGCCGTCGTCCTCGACGGCGATCTCGATGCGGCAATCGTCGCGCCGCACGCGCAGCGCGACCTCGTGCGCCGCGTACTTCTGCGCATTCCGCAGCAGGTTGCCGATGGCGCGGCCGAGCAGGCGGCGGTCGCCGTCCACGCTGCCCAGGCGCTCGCCCAGGTCCACGTGCAGGCGCTGCGGCTGCGGATGCAGGCCGTCCGTGCATTCGCGCAGCAGCGGCTCCAGCTCGAACAGGGCGCGCTGCGGACCCTGCGCGTTGTCCAGCTTGCTCATCGACAGCAGTTCGTTGACGAGATCGTTCAACTCGGTCAGGTCGCCTTCCATCGCCGCGATGCGCTTGGTCAGCGCGGGGTCGCCCGCGCGCTCGGCCAGCAGTTCCAGCGCGAATTCCAGCCGCGCGATCGGCGTGCGGAGTTCGTGTGACACGGAATGCAGCAGGTTCTTCTGCGCTTCCAGCAAGCCCTGGATGCGCTCGGCCATTGCATTGATGCGTTCGGCCAGCGGAAACACGGCGTCCGCCGGTTTCAGGTGCGCCCGCGCGGACAGCTGCCCGGCACCGAATTCATCCGCGACGCGCGACAGCGTCTGCAATGCCTGCCAGTGCGAGCGCGACCACAGCGCGATCGGCACGAGCAGCGCCAGCGCCACGACGACGTAGCGCACCACTTCCATCGCGAGCGCCTGGCCGAGGTCGATCGGCAGGTTGTACGCGCGAATCACTTCCTCGTTGCTGCCGATGTAGCGGTCGCCTTGCAGGTCGACGCGCCGGAAGAATGCCTTGTGCTGCGGATCCAGCACGACGTCGCCCCGCTCCAGCGCCTCATGCTGGCGGGCGGGCAGGGCGGCGCGCGCCTGGTCCAGCGGGATCAGGTCGAAATGGGCCTCCGACACTTCGCGCACCTTGTTCAGGCGGCCGAGCCACTCGTCGGCCGGCGCGCGGTCGACATATTGTTCGAGCAGGAAGATCTGCGCCGACGCCTGGCGCCGCGCGATGTCGTCCAGCGGATCGCCGAACAGCCGGGCGAAGACGAAATAGATGACGAACGTCGCCGCCGTGATCGACAGCATCACGAGCACGAAGAAGCGGAAAAACAGGCGATTCACGCCGCCGTCCTCCGGTCGTGGGCACTGTCTGGGGCTGAATTTGTCTTACACATCTCGAAATTGTATAGGAGCAATGATCGAAAAAACCATCCCTTACAAATTGAGGACAAATGCTGGACAGTCCGCGGATGAAGTTCTTGACCGGACTGCGTACGATTCACGACATAGGGTTTTCCGTTTGGGTCCGCCCGATGCGCGAGAGAAGGCGGACCCTTTTTTAATTCGGGATGCGTGCCGGGCACACGGCGCCATCGTTTCCAGGAGAGGGAGAGTATGAGCATGTTTGGACGCGTGATGACGCCGCTGGGCGCCATGATCGTCGGCGCGGCACTGGCCGCCTGCGGTGGAGGAAGCACGATGCATGACCAGCAAGCCAGCCCCGGAATCGCGGTCGGCGAGCCGCACCCGGCCGCCCTGGCCACCGCCCCGTTCGTCGAGATGGCGCGCACTGCCGCCTGCAGCGAGACGAAGAACCGTTTGTTCGTCATCGACGGCAAGCAAGTGTTCTGGGACCATGCCGGTCGTTGCGCGGACGCGTCCTATGAGCAAGTCCTGTTCGGCAACAAGCCGGAAGCCCGCCTGTGCTCGTACGGCGACACGATCGCCGGACCGAAGACCTATTGCCAGGACGAGAGCGCCCGCGCGCTGTTCGAGACGATCGTCAAGAATGCCGACCAGCCGGACCTGGGCCTGGGCAGCGGCCACAAGGTCGAACAACTCGCCTTCCTGCCGGCGGCCGGCACGACGGTCACGTTCGAAACCGTCGCGAAGGACACGTTCTCGGGCGTGACGGCGCCGCAGACCGTCGTCATCAAGGACCAGGCGGCCTGGGACAAGCTGTGGGCCCAGCACACCGCCGGCCGCACCTCGGTCCCGGCCCAGCCGAAAGTCGATTTCACGCGCAAGATGCTCTTCGCCGTGTTCGCCGGCGAATACGCCAGCGGTTGCCGCAGCATGGTCGTCGGCCGCGTGGCGGCGGGCGCCAGCAAGCTCGAAGTCGAGATCGACGAGCGCGACGTGACCACGGTCGCCATCTGCCTGCCGGTCGTGACCCAGCCGATGCAGGTCGTGGCCGTGGATCGCGTGGATGCCGACGTCGCGTTCAACAAGGTGGCCGCTGCGGACATCTTCTTCCAGACCGCGGATGCGACGAGCCTGTCGGGCGTCCACGACGAACGCACGGTCGTCGTCAAGGACGAGGCTGCCTGGACCCGCCTGTGGAACGAACACGCGCCGGGTCGCGCCAGGCCTGCCGTCGATTTCGCGTCGCAGATGGTCGTCGGCGTCTTCATGGGCAGCGGCGCCAACAGCTGCTACTCGACTGCCATCGACGGCATCCTGCGCGCGGGCGACAAGATCCTCGTGCGTGAGGTGCGCTCGGTGCCGGGACCGGACATCATGTGCGCCATGCACGTGACGACCCCTGCGCACCTGGCCGTGATCCCGCGCAGCGATCTGCCGGTGGTATTTTCGACTGAAGTGGCAACGAGGCATTAAAGCAGGAAAGGATATGGGAGGAAGGAAGACAAGGACGTAGAATGTTGTCTTCCCGAATCTTTCAACCCCGAACATGAACAAGCTTCTCTTCCTCGCGCTGGGCGCTGCCTGCGGTACGGCGTGGGCCCAGACGCCGGCGACCAACCCCATGCCCGACGGCAGCCGCGACATGTACGTGGGCCTCGGCGTGCAGTCGGCGCCGCGCTGGGACGGGACGGGAAGCCGCAAGGTATCAGCGTTGCCGGTGCTCCAGGTTCAATGGAGCAACGGCCTTTTTATTTCCGGCATGAGCGCCGGCATGCACCTGACGGACAGCCCGACGTTCGAATACGGCCCGCTGGTCGCCGTGCAGCCCGGCCGTGACGAGTCCGGCACCGGCCAGACCGTCGACGGCGCCAGCTCATGGGGTACGACCCTGATCGGCCCGGTCCCGGATCCGATCGACAAGCGCCACATGGTCGCCACGCGCCTCGAGGGCATGGACAAGATCGGCGCCCGCTTGCAGGGCGGCGTCTTCGCGAACTATTACCTGACGCCGCAATGGCGCCTGACGAGCAGCGTGCTGTATGGCGCCGGCAACGACCACGACGGCGCGCGCCTGGACCTGGGCGTGCAGCGGCTCGCGTTCGAGCTGGGCAGCCAGCACCGCGTGTCGGTGTCGGCGGGCGTGTCCATCGTCAACCGCAACTATAACCAGACGTATTTCGGCATCTCGCGGGAAGAAGCGTCGCGTAGCCGCTTTTCCTATTACGAGGCGGGCGGCGGCCTGCAGGAGGCGCACGTCGGCGTGCGCTGGAACTGGGCCCTGTCGCCCTCGTGGATGCTGACGTCGAACCTGCAGGCCAAGGGTCTGCTGGGCAATGCCGCCAAGAGCCCGCTCGTCGAGCGGTCCACCAACCTGACGGTTTCGACCGCCTTCGCCTACCGGTTCTGATGATGCGCGCATCCCGCCAACTCATCGCTGCCTTTGTCGCGCTGCTCGCGGTCGGATCGACCGGCGCGCAGGCCGGGACACAGGGCGAGGCACAGGCCGGCGAATGGGTGAGCTACCGGGATGCGTACCGGGCGATGGTCCAGTTCGAGAAATACGGCGGTCCGAAGAACCTGCTGCAAAGCCAGCTGCAGGTGCAGTCGCGCGACCACGCCGGACTGGGCGAGGGCGCCCAGCTCACGCTGACGGGCAAGACGACGCAGCTGAACCTGCCGCTGGACGCCCTCGGCCGCACGGTGTTTCCGCTGACGAAGGCGGCGTACGACGAGAACGCGGCCCTCGTCCTGAACCGCAAGGGCATGCCGTTCGTGCTGCGCCCGCAGGTGACGATCGCGCCGCGCGCCGACGGCCAGTACGATGCCGCCGACCTGCGCACGGCCTGCGCCCAGGCGCTCGGCTTCGTGCGCTACGTGGATGCGTCGCAGCGCGCGCGCCAGTGTGCCGGTGTGCGCTTCGTGTTCCCACGGAAGGGATCGGCCGAAACGGCCGGCGCCCGCCTGCGCCACGCGGACGGCGGCGAGCAGGCGTTGCCTGTCACGTCCGGCGCCGCCTTCGCGGACGATCCGGACGAAGGCTTCCCCATCGTGACCTGGCGCTTCGCCACGGCGCCCGGACGGGCCCAGGTCATCACCTACAATGCGCCGCTCGCGATCGTCCCGATCTTCGAATAACTTGGTATGCTCGTCCGGTTGCATACAACGAGGACGAGCATGGACAAGACAATCCTGATCACGGGCGCCAGCCGCGGCATCGGCGCCGCCTGCGCGCTGCTGGCCGCACGGCGCGGCTACACGGTCTGCGTGAATTACCGGGACAACGACGCGGCGGCAAACGCCGTCGTACAGGCCATCGAAGCGGCCGGCGGCCACGCGTTCGCGGTGGCGGCCGACGTGGCAGACGAAGGCGACGTGGCGCGCCTGTTCGCGGCCATCGATGCGCGCTGCGGCCGGCTCGACGCCCTCGTCAACAATGCCGGCATCCTCGCGCGCCAGGCGCGGGTCGAACACATGGACGCCGCCCGCATCAACCGCATCCTCGCCACCAACGTCACGGGCAGCTTCCTGTGCGCGCGCGAAGCCGTGCGGCGCATGTCCACGAAGCACGGCGGCAACGGCGGGGCGATCGTGAATCTGTCGTCGCGCGCGGCCGTGCTCGGATCGGCCAACGAGTACGTCGATTACGCCGCGTCGAAGGCGGCCGTGGATGCGCTGACGATCGGGTTGGCCAAGGAAGTGGCGCAGGAGGGCATCCGCGTGAACGGCGTGCGGCCGGGGCTGATCGACACGGACATGCATGCCAGCGGCGGCGAGCCGGGGCGCATCCAGCGCCTGCAATCGTCCGTGCCGATGGCGCGGGGCGGCACGGCGGACGAGGTGGCGGCTGCCGTGCTGTGGCTGCTGTCGGACGAGGCGTCGTATGCGACCGGGACATTCATCGACGTGTCCGGCGGCCGCTAGGAATCAGTTCCAGGCCGAGGGCGAGAACAGATAACCCTCGCCCCAAACCGTCTTGATCTTCTCGGACAGGTTGTCGTCGAACTTGCGGCGCAGCTTGGAGATGCAGTTGTCGATGCTGCGGTCGAGGCCGTCGAATTCGATGCCGCGCATTTTCTTGAGCAGTTCGTCGCGCGACAGCACGCGCCCGGCGGCCTCGGCCAGCACGAGCAGCAGCTTGTATTCGGTGTTGCTGAGCACGCACGGCTGGCCGCGCCACGTGACGCTGCGGTCGCTCGTCATGATGCGCAGCGCGCCGAACTCGAGCACGCGGGAATCCGTCGTCGTCTTCGTCTGCGTACGGCGCAGCAAGGCGCGCAGGCGCGCCAGCAGCACGCGCGGCTGCACGGGCTTGTTGACGAAGTCGTCCGCACCCTGTTCCAGGCCCGAGACTTCATCATAGGTATCTTCGCGCGCCGTGAGGATCAGGATCGGCACGTCCGATACGTCCCGGATCTGGCGGCACACGACCATGCCGTCCATGCCGGGCAGCATGAGGTCGAGCACGACGATGTCGGGCGCGGCCGTCTTGAAATGTTCCAGCGCGGCGTCGCCCCGCGTGACGAGGTCGACCGAGAATTCATAGCCGGACAGGTATTCCGTCACCAGTTCCGCGAGGCGCGGATCGTCTTCCACCAACAGTACGCGATACATGATGTTCTCCTTGAGCCCGACATTTTATAAGAGTGGGCAAGGTTGGAGCATGTTTGGTGGGTCGCCATGACAAAAACGTACAGTTTCGCGACAAATCCCGGTGCAGTGCCGGCGGCACCTGGCGGAAGTCGAAGCCCATCTAGGGAAGTGCTGAACAAATAGGTTTTGCGCCCGAGTCGAGACGACAAACCAGCATCGGATGCCAAGGTGGTCGAATTCAGGTATTTTTCGCGTCTGGTGCGGGGCCTCGAGACGCGTTTTGGCGCGCCACGGTGGACGTTTCCAGGTTCAGGACGGAGTTCGGGCGTGGGCGCTTCCAAAAGTTCGGCCGGCCAGCACCAGATTGGCGAACGCGAACAAGGTATGCAACTGCGCGGTGTTCTTCGCCAGTCCTCGGTAACGCGTCTTGCGATGCTTGAACAGGTTCTTCAGCACGTGAAACGGATGCTCGACTTTGGCGCGCACGCTGGCCTTGGCCTTCTCCAGCTTTTCCTTGGCGCGGCCCAGCGGATTCTTCTTCATGGCCTTGCGCACGCTGCGCTTCATCGCGATGTGCCAGATGACCGCCTTGTCCGCGTTCTCCGGGCGCTTGTCGGCGCCTTGGTATCCAGCGTCACCGAACACCATTTTTTCGTCGCCATGAAGGAGATTGTGGGCTTGCGTGACGTCGGACACGTTGCCCGCCGTGGTCACGAGCGTATGCGTCAGGCCGGATTTGGCATCGACGCCGATATGGGCCTTCATGCCGAAGAACCAGTTCTTGCCCTTCTTCGACTGATGCATTTCCGGATCGCGTTTTTCGTCGCGGTTCTTGGTCGAGGGAGGCGCCGCGATCAAGGTCGCGTCGACGATGGTCCCCTCGCGCATCATCAAGCCCTTGCTAGCCAGATGCCCGTTGATTTCATCGAAGATCCTGCGCGTCAGGTTATGCTTTTCGAGCAGACGGCGGAACTTGAGCAGGGTCGTCGCGTCCGGCGCCGACTCGTGCGTCAGGTCGATGCCGACAAAGCCGCGAATGGCCTGGCTGTCGTAGATCGCATCTTCGATGCCCTCGTCCGACAAGCCGAAGCATTGCTGCGCGACGTACATGCGCAGCATTCGCTCCAGACCCACAGGCGGACGACCGCGACCTTCGCCCTTGGGGTAATACGGCAGCAGCGCCGCCACCAGCGCCGGCCATGGCGTCACGGACTCGATCTCAGCCAGAAAACGATCGCGTCGCGTCAGTCTCTTCTTGCTTGCGAACTCGGCGTCGGAAAAACTCGTTTGCTTCATCGGAATGCTGGAAAGATGGGATGCGTCATTGTGCCAGTTGCGCCGGCGGCCGGGGGAGCTCAGCGATTAAATCAGATGGTATGGACGCCTCCTCCCGGACTCCGGCAGAGCAGGAGATTTGCACGCATTGTCGA
>NZ_JBKYMO010000109.1:0-13712 GCF_047302915.1 Massilia sp. CT11-108
AAACGGGGTTTTTCTAACACTTTCCGGGCTTGGTTGGCCCCCCCGTAATTTGTTGGGTTTCGGGGGGGCCCGGGGGGGGGCCGGTTTTTTCCCCCCCCCCCAAAAAACCCCGAGCCCACGAGTCATCACAGGAACAGCTTGTAAACCGGATTCGCGCTCTCGTCCCAGTGGCGATAACCGAGCGTCGCGAGGAACTCGCGGAACTCGTCCATCTCGCCCGACGGCACTTGCAGGCCGACGAGGATGCGGCCCACGTCGCCGCCCTGGTTCCGGTAGTGGAACAGCGAAATGTTCCAGTTCGGCGCCAGGGTGTCCAGGAAGCGCATCAGCGCGCCCGGACGTTCCGGGAATTCGAAGCGGTACAGCAGCTCGTCGTGCGCGAGCCCGCTCTTGCCGCCGACGAGGTGGCGCACGTGCTGCTTGGCCAGTTCGTCGTGCGTGAGGTCGAGGGTGCGGAAACCGTGTTCCTCGAACGTGCGCGCGACGGTGCCCGACTCGCTGCGGCTGCCGATCTGCACGCCGACAAAGACGTGCGCCTCGCGCTCGTCGCTGATGCGGTAGTTGAATTCGGTGACGTTGCGCGGGCCGATCAGCGCGCAGAAGCGTTTAAAACTGCCGCGCTGCTCGGGGATCGTCACGGCGAACACGGCTTCGCGCGCCTCGCCCAGTTCGGCGCGCTCGGCGACGAAGCGCAGGCGGTCGAAATTCATGTTGGCGCCGCACGCGACGGCGACGAGCGTCTCGCCGCGCACCGGATTCTTCGACATCTGCGAACGTTCCACGTAGGCCTTCGCGCCCGCAATGGCCAGCGCGCCGGACGGTTCGACGATGCTGCGCGTGTCGGTGAACACGTCCTTGATGGCGGCGCACAGCGCGTCGTTGTCGACGATGATGATTTCATCGACCAGTTCCTGGCACAGGCGGAAGGTCTCGGCACCGACCAGGCGCACGGCGGTGCCGTCCGCGAACAGGCCGACGTCCGGCAGGGTCACGCGTTCGCCGGCCTTGAGGCTGCGCGCCATCGCGTCCGAATCGTTCGTCTGCACGCCGATGATCTTGATGTCGGGGCGGATCTGTTTTACGTACGCGGCCACGCCGCTGATCAGGCCACCGCCGCCGATCGCGAGGAAGATCGCATGGATCGGCGCCGAATGCTGGCGCAGGATCTCGACGCCGATCGTGCCCTGGCCGGCGATGACGTCCGGATCGTCGAACGGGTGCACGAACGCCAGCTTCTGTTCCTTTTCCAGCATCTGCGCATGGTTGAACGCATCCGTGTACGACTCGCCGTGCAGCACGACTTCCACGTTGCTGCCGCCGAAGGCGCGCACCGCATCCACTTTCACGCTGGGCGTGGTGGTCGGCATCACGATCACGGCGCGGCAGTTCAGGCGCGCCGCCGACATGGCGACGCCCTGTGCGTGGTTACCGGCCGACGCGCAAATCACGCCGCGTTTCAGTTGCGACTCCGACAGGTTGGCCATCTTGTTGTAGGCGCCGCGCAGCTTGAAGCTGAACACGCTCTGCATGTCCTCGCGCTTCAGGTAAATCTTGTTGTCGGTGCGCTTCGACAGGCTGGGGGCGTACTCCAGCGGGGTTTCGACGGCCACGTCGTAGACGCGCGCGGTGAGGATTTTCTTGAGGTAGTCGGTAGTCATGATCGGTGCGGGGCTGTTCGGGTTCCGGGGCGACGCTGACTGTCCTGCTTGGTGGGTAACCGAGGCGAGCAGTGCGGCAGCCTGGCTTGGTAGAGCCAGGCGTACCGTGTCGTTGCGAGGTGTTGCTCCTCATTATAATGTACTCAACTTATCCTTCCGCCGTCCAACCTTTCCTGCCGATGATCGAATCCGCCGTCCTGTGGCTGCTGAAATTCCTCGCCGTGCCCACTGTCGGGCTCACGTCGGTATTCCTCATCGCCTTCGTCTCCGCGACCCTGCTGCCGCTCGGCTCCGAGCCCGCCGTGTTCGCCGTGGTGAAAGCGAATCCCGCGATGTTCTGGCCCACCGTCCTCGTCGCCACGCTGGGCAACACGCTGGGCGGCATCGTCGACTACTGGATCGGCTACCGCGCCAAGGTCGCCTTCGCGAAGGAACGCTCGTCGCGCTGGTTCCACTGGCTCAAACGCTACGGCGCGAAGACGATGCTGCTGTCCTGGGTGCCGGGCATCGGCGATCCGCTGTGCACCCTGGCGGGCTGGCTGCACCTGCCGTTCTGGCCCAGCGTGATCTATATGGCGATCGGCAAGTTCGGGCGCTATGTGTTCATGACGGTCACGCTGCTGTACGTGCCGGACGGGTGGTGGAAGTGGCTTGGGGAGATGACGAGCCGGGTATTTGGATAGACGCGGCTGTTGTGTGCGGATGGTCTATGCCGGTTGGCATGTGACCGTGATCGGATTTAATCGCCGAGGCGAACTACGCGGCGTCCTTCATTCGACGCTGGCACGCCGGGAGCCGATCAACTTGCACCCGCATTCGCTGACGCAGCCTTCAACGGCTACGGCAATACCACCAACGGATAAGGTGGCATGGGCGGTAATGATCTTGTTGATCCCATGTGGTTTGCCGCCCGGGTAGCACTGTGGGCAATCTACTTGGTCGCCCAGCCGCGCGATAGGCTTGCCGTCGACATCGTGCGATGGCGAGCCACTGATCACCTTGCCGCCGTGATCAGTCGAGTCTCCGACTACAATAATCTTGAGCGGCATGGTAATTTAATCGGCAGGTTAGATTGTGAATTCAAGAAATAGGCTCAGTTCACCTTAAATCCACACCTTCCATCGCCATCGGAAGAATGGTAGAAATTTATTGGTTTTGCAGTTTTGGATTTTCTATACGTAACCATCTTGCCTTGCCTGATCCCGGAGCCGACCTGAGCAAAAACATACTCGCCACCAATCTTCCCGCCGATTACCTCAACTCGGGTGAGTTCGTAATTTCCGGCATCTGGATCGTCCTCCATATCCGTTCTCACGAAATTCGTGAACACCAGTGAGATTATGCCCTTCGATCCCACATATTGCACGACCGCGCCAACCTCCCTGTCTAGATCCGTATCCTTATAGGCCTTCAGAACAAATTGAATCTGCTTGTCAGAACCACCTCGTGCCGCATGGGTCCAGCACGATTCCTCCACCCGCACTTCAGCGTGCGCTATGCTCGAACCAAGGATCGTTACGCAAAACAAAGTATATAGTTTATTCATTTAAGCACCTGGCCTCTGTTTATCAAGGGGAGCGGAAATTTGCCAAGAGGGAATCCTCACGACAAACCTTTTTTTTTCGGTGGCCGTGTGAGTCCAGTTCCTCCGTCGGTTCTTTCCCGGTTGTGATGGCCGTATGGCGCTCGCTGGCAATGTGGCTGTCGCCTGCAGTAGTTGTTGCAATTCCTGAAGGCCTCGCCAGCACCAGATGTGGCTCCGTCAGCTCAGGAAAGCCACTATTTGCCGAGGAGGGGCCGGTAATCGCGTCGTTCTGCGTCTGGAGTGAAAGAGCGACGTCCTCCTGGTTGCTGCTGATATCTTGGGTGCCATTTTTTTGCGCAATCTCGCCCAAAATTCGATGCTGCTCTACAGCGAGACTGAGGCGCCGAGAGGTTTCTTCGACGTCCTTGATCGCCCCGTGCGCGCCCTGTCGAGCTTCAGTGGTAATCAGCATGCCCTTTGCCGCGCGGGCAACGCCGTGTCCATCAGTTCGTAGTTCCCATCCTTCACCGCGCGCATCCTTGCGTCCGCGAGTGTCGTCGATGCGAGTGATATGTCCGAGCGAGAGTTGGCTGCATTGATGATCGCTTTTCAACTGCGCCTGGATTCTGCCTGCAGTATCGTCCAGTATCAGATGATTACCTCGCCCACTGCCTTCTTCGGCTTGCAGCTCCCGGCTCCGCAACCCGCTCAAAGCCTGCTGCTCAGGCAACTGCCAAGGCGGCATATGCGTGAAGTTGTACAGCGCCCCAAGAATCACAGGATGATCAATGTTCCCGTCAAGATAGACCACCGCCACTTCCTCACCAACCCGAGGCAAGCGAATATTCCCGAATTCGCCGCCAGTCCCTGGCGACATGACACGGAGCCAAGGCGAACTGTTCTCGTCGTAATTGCCCAGCCTGTCCCAATGAAACTGGACTTTGACGCGCCCGTAGCCATCGGTATGGATTTCCGAACCGTCAGGCCCGGCCACGATCGCCGTCTGAATGCCGGGATAAGTGCAGGGCTTGCTGTTGTAGTGGCGGCCTGGACGCCACTGGATATCCTTGCGTACGCACCGGAACGAATTCTCGTAATGTGACGGCGCACCCGGCCCGGCCTGGTAGTTGTTGCTGGCTTCGTGGTCGACCGAAAGGATCAGATAGTCACGGTTAGCGATACTGGGGTGAGGCGCTTCACCCCACTTCGGCGCTTGCAGCTCGGCGCTGAAATGGCCGCCGAGCTTGAAGCATCGGCCGGGCTGGGCGGTACGATCGTTGCCGCGCGCTTCGAAATACTGGGTATTCGCATCGCGCTCGCCCATGCGCTGCTGCGCGAGTTTTTCGCCGTCGTCGTGGGTGCGAAACCCGTACGATCCCGTGCTTTCGTAGATCTCGTACGGAAAGACGTCGCCCTGATCATTCAGTGACTCGGCGGTCGACCGCTGCACGATCGGATTCTTGTAATCGAAGCTGGCCAGGGTCGTCTGGCCGGAACCGATGCGTCGCGCAGGGCTCCAATCGCGAATGCCGTCGTCTTCGAGCGAACCGGCCTTGTCGCGGAACGGAATCTCTCCTGAATCGTCGATCCCGGACGGATCGATGGGTTGCGCGAGCGTGCTTTTGTCGCTGAGCCAGAGCGTATGCCCGTCCGCCCGATGCTCATACCAGTAGTGCAGCCCGAGATCTTCCCAACGGCGGTGCAGGTGGTTGTAGTCGGTCTCGTCGTACTGGTTGGCGCAGGTCTTGCGCGGATAGTCGCCGACGATGGCCGCATGCCAGTCGGCCTGGCGGTAACGGGCAAACGTCAGTTCGGTCAATTCGATGACGCTCTTGCCGTGGAACGACACGTTGTCCTTGCGCAGCCTCGTAAAGGCCAGCCAGGGCTCGAGCACCAGGCGATAAAACGCGAAACCGCCGTCAGTGCGCATGAATTGGAATTCGGTGACGTAGCCGTTGAAGTAGCGCAGCGAGCCGTCTTCGCGCACGATGGAAATCGTCACCATCCTGGCCATCATCGCCTTCAAGGGAATTCGGGCGTCATCGGACAGGAGCTCGACCTCGACACGGAAGCAGCGGGACACTTCTTCGCGTGCCGACATCCGGTTCGGCAAGAGAATGGGATCAGGCCCGTCGCCCCGGGGGAATTCCAGGCGCATCAGGCGGTCGTGTTGCGCGCCGAGACCGAATACCGACAGCGCAGCGCCCGCGATCGCTTGACTCCTATCCATGTATTACCTCCGATCGGTTATCTGGTATCAGATTTTCCATCGGCCAAGGTAACCAACAGAGCTTGAATGATGTTGATAAGAAGCAAAAGTGGATTCGCTGGGCCTCTTGTGCCCCGTAGGCAACGAACGCAATTGATTCGTCCCCCTATGCCGAAGCCATGTCGCCCTGAAAATTTCTGGAATTGATGTAGCCCAGGTGCAGTGAGGTGCTTCGTACAAATACATATGGCACCAAGGTTAAGTCGACGTGGATAAGATGCCCTCGCGACCACGATGCCGAGCTTTCGCCGGAAAATCTTGCGTTCAACCAAAACAAATTTGCGCGAAAGCGTCGTTTTCCGCCCGTTTCTGCTTTTTCGCCGTTGCAAAAAATATTCCTTCCCCAGCGTGGTGCATCGCAATAAGCTAGAATAGAGAGTCCTACGCGTCAGTACGACAGTCGATCTCCCCATGAACGCTCCTGCCAATATCCACGCCCTGCTCGAAGAAAACGCGCCCATCCGGCTGCGCGAAATCCCTTATAACTACACGTCGTTCTCCGATCGCGAGATCGTGATCCGGCTGCTGGGCGAGTCATCGTGGCAGTTGCTGGATGAATTGCGCGGTGCCCGCCAGACCGGGCGCTCGGCCCGCATGCTGTACGAAGTCCTGGGCGACATCTGGGTCGTGCGCCGCAATCCGTACCTGCAGGACGACCTGCTGGACAACCCGAAGCGCCGCGCCAAGCTGATCGAAGCGCTGCATCACCGCCTGGCGGAAGTCGACAAGCGCCGCCTGACGGTCGATGCCGGCGAGTCCGACCCCGCCACGGCCGCGCGCCGCAGCGCCGCCGTCGAGCAGCTGCTCGTCGCCGCGCGCAAGGCCGTCGACGACTTCGGCCGCGAATTCGCCGACACCTACGACCTGCGCAAGCGCGCCAAGGCCGTGCTGGGCCGCTACACCGACAAGCGCAACATCCGCTTCGACGGCATGCACCGCACGTCGCACGTGACGGATGCCACCGACTGGCGCGTCGAATACCCGTTCCTCGTCCTGCTGCCGGACTCGGAAGACGAGATGGCCGGCCTCGTGAAAGGCTGTATCGAACTCGGGCTGACCATCATTCCGCGCGGCGGCGGCACCGGCTACACGGGCGGTGCGATTCCGCTGTCGCCGATGTCGGCCGTGATCAACACGGAAAAGCTGCTGCAGATGGGCGAGGTCGAGATGACGCGCCTGCCGGGCGTCGACCGCGAGTACGCGACCATCTTCACAGGTGCCGGCGTCGTCACGCAGCGCGTGTCGCAGGCGGCCGAGAAGGCCGGCTTCGTGTTCGCCGTCGACCCGACGTCCGCGCACGCCTCGTGCATCGGCGGGAACATCGCGATGAACGCGGGCGGCAAGAAGGCCGTCCTGTGGGGCACCGCGCTGGACAATCTCGCGTCGTGGCGCATGGTCGACCCGAACGGCGACTGGCTCGACGTCACGCGCGTCGACCACAACCTGGGCAAGATCCACGATGCCCCGGTCGCCACGTTCAAGCTCGAATGGACGCACCCGTCCGAGAAGGGCGCGCCGAAAGGCCAGCCGTTCCGCACGGAGACGCTGGCCATCGAAGGCCGCCGCTTCCGCAAGGAAGGCCTCGGCAAGGACGTCACCGACAAATTCCTCGCGGGCCTGCCGGGCATCCAGAAAGAGGGCACCGATGGCCTGATCACCTCAAGCCGCTGGATCCTGCACAAGATGCCGAAGTACACGCGCACCGTCGCGCTGGAATTCTTCGGCCAGGCGCGCGACGCGATCCCGTCGATCGTCGAGATCAAGGATTACCTCGACAGCCTGCCGAAGAGCGGCAAGCCGGAATTCGCCAGCCTGCGCCTCGCGGGCCTGGAACACCTGGACGAGCGCTACCTGCGCGCCGTCGGCTATGCGACGAAATCGAAGCGCGGCACCCTGCCGAAGATGGCGCTGTTCGGCGACATCGTCGGCGACGACGAGAACGCCGTCGCGCTGGCCACGTCGGAAGTCGTGCGTCTCGCGAACACGCGCGTGGGCGAGGGCTTCATCGCCGTCAGCCCGGAAGCCCGTAAAAAATTCTGGCTCGACCGCTCGCGTACGGCCGCCATCGCGCGCCACACGAACGCCTTCAAGATCAACGAGGACGTCGTGATTCCGCTGAACCGCATGGGCGAGTACACCGACGGCATCGAGCGCATCAACGTCGAGCTGTCGATCAAGAACAAGCTGCAGCTCGTCGAGGAACTGCACGCCTATTTCACGGCCGGGAACCTGGAAGTGACGAAGGCGGACGACGCGACGGGCGAAGGCGTGTCGAAGGAAGAGATCCTGGGCGACCGTCCACAGCAGGCCGACGAGCTGCTGGGCCGCGTCGCGGCGCGCTGGACCTGGATCACGGCGAACCTCGATCAGCCGCTGGGCGACGTGCTCGACAAGCTCGCCGACGTCGGCCTCGACGGTCTCGCCGGCACGTTCCAGGCGCGCCTCGCGCAGCAGCCGGGCGCCGTGCTGTTCGACGTCGTGCAGGACCACACGGTGCGCGTCTCGTGGAAGCAGGAGATCCGCGCGCCGCTGCGCCAGATCTTCAACGGTGCGGCCTATGAGCCGATCCTTGCCGAAGCCACCGCGATCCACAAGCGCGTGCTGCGTTCGCGCGTGTTCGTCGCGCTGCACATGCATGCCGGCGACGGCAACGTGCACACGAACCTGCCCGTGAACTCGGACGACTACGCGATGCTGCAGGACGCGCACAAGGCGGTCGAGCGCATCATGAAGCTGGCGCGTTCGCTGGACGGCGTCATTTCGGGCGAGCACGGCATCGGCATCACGAAGCTGGAATTCCTCACCGAAGACGAGATCCGCGACTTCCGCGACTACAAGCAGCGCGTGGACCCGGAAGGCCGCTTCAACAAGGGCAAGCTCCTGAACAGCGACACCGCATACGCCGACCTGCGCAACGCGTACACGCCGTCGTTCGGCCTGATGGGCCACGAATCGCTGATCATGCAGCAGAGCGACATCGGCGAGATCGCGAACAGCGTCAAGGACTGCCTGCGCTGCGGCAAGTGCAAGCCCGTGTGCACGACGCACGTGCCGCAATCGAATTTGCTGTACTCGCCGCGCGACAAGATCCTCGCGACGTCCGCGCTGATCGAAGCGTTCCTGTACGAAGAGCAGACGCGCCGCGGCGTGTCGATCCGCCACTGGGAAGAATTCGAGGACGTGTCCGACCACTGCACCGTGTGCCACAAGTGCGTGACGCCGTGCCCGGTCAACATCGACTTCGGCGACGTCTCGATGAACATGCGTAACCTGCTGCGCAAGATGGACAAGCGCAGCTTCAAGCCGGCCCACCGCGCGGCCATGTTCTTCCTGAACGCGACCGACCCGACGACGATCAACGCGACGCGCAAGGCGATGGTCGACCTGGGCTTCAAGGCGCAGCGCCTGGGCAGCAGTGTGCTGAAGGCCGTGGCGAAGGAGCAGACGAAGGCACCGCCTCCGACGACCGGCAAGGCGCCGATCCGCGAGCAGGTGATCCACTTCGTGAACAAGAAGATGCCGGGCAACCTGCCGAAGAAGACGGCGCGCGCGCTGCTGGACATCGAGGACGACAAGGTCATCCCGATCATCCGCAATCCGAAGGTCACCAACGCCGATACGGAAGCCGTGTTCTACTTCCCGGGCTGCGGTTCCGAGCGCCTGTTCTCGCAGGTGGGCCTGGCCACGCAGGCGATGCTGTGGGAAGTGGGCGTGCAGACCGTGCTGCCGCCGGGCTATCTGTGCTGCGGCTATCCGCAGCGCGGCGCCGGCCAGTACGACAAGGCCGACAAGATGATGACGGATAACCGCGTGCTGTTCCACCGCATGGCCAACACGCTGAACTACCTCGACATCAAGACGGTCCTCGTCTCGTGCGGCACCTGCTACGACCAGCTCGCGACCTACGAGTTCGAGAAGATCTTCCCGGGCTGCCGCATCATGGACATCCACGAGTACCTGCTGGAGAAGGGCGTCAAGCTCGAAGGCGTGACGGGGATGCGCTACATGTACCACGAACCGTGCCACAACCCGATGAAGCTGGGCGATTCGACGAAGACCGTGAACGCGCTCGTGCAGACCGTCGACAACGTCAAGATCGAGAAGAACGACCGCTGCTGCGGCGAGTCGGGCACGTTCGCCGTGAGCCGTCCGGACATCTCGACCCAGGTCCGCTTCCGCAAGGAGCAGGAAATGGTGAAGGGCGCCGACAAGCTGCGCGCCGACGGCTTCAGCGGCGACGTCAAGATCCTGACGAGCTGCCCGTCCTGCCTGCAGGGCCTGAACCGCTACAACGACGATTCGGGCACCACGGCCGACTACATCGTCGTCGAGATGGCGCGCCACCTGCTGGGCGAGAACTGGATGCCGAACTACGTGGCCAACGCCAACAACGGCGGCATCGAGCGGGTGCTTGTATGATGGGTTGCGAGTTGTGCGAACTGGCCGTGCCGACTGTCGTCGATAACGACAAGTTCGCCGTCATCCTCGTCGACGATGCCAACTACCCCGGCTTCGCGCGCGTGATCTGGAAAGACCACGTGCGCGAAGTGAGCGACCTCGCGGATGCGGATCGCCTGCTGCTGAACGATGCCGTGTACAAGCTCGAACTCGCCGTGCGCGAGGTGATGCAGCCGCTGAAAGTCAACGTGGCGAGCCTCGGCAACGTGGTGCCGCACCTGCACTGGCACGTGATCCCGCGCTACGCCGACGACGCGCACTTCCCCGCGCCCGTGTGGGCGCAGGCGCAGCGCACGACGGACGAGGCGGTGCTCGTCGCGCGCCGGGCGCTGGTGCCGCAGCTGGCGGAGGCGATCGCACGCCGGTTCACCGACCGCTAAAATATCCACCGTCGTCATTCCCGCGCAGGCGGGAATCCATACTGAGTCGATCGAAGACACTCCGAATGGATTCCCGCTTTCGCGGGAATGACGGTTTCAATACTTTCAAGCCATGGCAAACCCCACCAACCTCACCATCCGCCAGCAGTCGAAGATCCTGGAAATCGCCTTCGACGACGGCGCCGCGTTCTCCATCCCGTTCGAGCTGATGCGCGTGTACTCGCCGTCGGCTGAAGTGAAGGGCCACGGCCCGGGCCAGGAAGTGCTCCAGGTCGGCAAGCGCGACGTGGGCATCCGCGGTGTCGAGCCGGTCGGGAACTATGGCGTCAAGCCGCTGTTCACGGACGGCCACGAGTCCGGCATCTACACGTGGGACTACCTGTACAAGCTGGGCAACGAGCAGGACGCGCTGTGGCAGGATTACCTGGGCCGCCTCCATGCGGCGGGGTATGAAGGCGACAGCGGGCGCGAAGCCAGCGCCGTGCCGGCGGCCGGGCAGAAGGGCGGCGGTTGCGGCAGCGGTGGGTGCAGCCACTGACGAAAACGAAAAAAGCGCCGGTTTGCACACGGCGCTTTTTCGTTTACCGGCCTGGAATTACTGCGGCTGGATGTTTGACGCCTGCTTGCCTTTCGGGCCGGAGGTCACGTCGAAGGTGACGCGCTGGTTTTCCGCCAGCGATTTGAAGCCTGCCGAATTGATGGCCGAGAAGTGTGCGAACAGATCGTCGCCACCATCGTCAGGTTTGATGAAGCCAAAGCCTTTTGCGTCGTTGAACCATTTCACGGTGCCAGTCGCCATTTGTTTCTCTCTCTAGAAATTTTTTTAACAAGAAGTATCGCCGGCAGCACATGGTTAAGCGATAAACATCCCTGTTCCTGACTGTGCGCAAGCGAAAACCATTATAAGCAGAGTTTTAACAATTGGGATGCACGTTTGTTATCTTGTGTGGTAAAGCCGACATTGACGTCGACGCAAACGTTTTCTTCGCGTTCGCCCGGGGTAAGTCATCTTTAAGTCGGGCGGCGGACCCCGGCTTGTATAATGTGGCAAGACTAAACGGCTTGCTACTATGACCAACACCACCCATTTCGGCTACAAGACCGTCTCGGAAGACGAGAAGGTCCACGAGGTAGCCAAGGTATTCCACTCGGTCGCGTCCAAATACGACGTGATGAACGACCTGATGTCCGCCGGCCTGCACCGCGTGTGGAAGGCGTTCACCATCGCCCAGGCCGGCATTCGTCCCGGCTTCAAGGTGCTCGACATCGCCGGCGGTACGGGCGACTTGTCGAAGGCATTCGCCAAGGCGGCGGGACCGAGCGGCGAGGTCTGGCTCACGGACATCAACGAGTCGATGCTGCGCGTGGGCCGCGATCGTCTATTGAACAAAGGTCTGGTCACCCCCACCTTGCTCTGTGACGCGGAAAAACTGCCGTTCCCGGACAATTATTTCAATCGCGTCAGCGTGGCCTTTGGCCTGCGCAACATGACGCACAAGGATCAGGCATTGGCGGAAATGCGCCGGGTGCTCAAGCCGGGCGGCAAGTTACTGGTGCTGGAGTTTTCCAAAGTGGCGGCGCCGCTGCAAAAGCCGTATGACGTGTATTCGTTCTCGGTGCTGCCGTGGCTGGGCCAGCGCATCGCCAACGATGCGGAAAGCTACCGGTATCTGGCGGAATCGATCCGCATGCATCCGGACCAGGAAACGCTGAAGGGCATGATGGAAACCGCGGGCCTGGAAAGAGTGCAGTACTACAACCTGACGGCCGGTGTGGCCGCACTGCACACCGGCATCAAACTTTGAGGTGAGCTGATGAAAAAGTTTTTGGCCAGCATGATGATCGCGCTGATGACGCTGTCCAGCGTCGCCGATGCGCGTCCGGTCGGCGGTGGCCGTTCGTTCGGCCGCCAGTCGCAGTCCGTGAGCCGCATGCGCGCACCTGCGCCGGCCCCGGCACCTGCCCAGCAGCCGTCGTACCAGCAACGTCCGGCGCCGGCTCCCATGGCGCCGGCCCAGGTGCCGCAGAAACGGCCGAGCATGTGGAAAGGCGTGCTGGGCGGTGCATTGCTCGGCCTTGGCCTGGGCGCGCTGTTCTCGCACTTCGGCATCGGCGGCGCGATGGCCAGCGCCTTGTCGTCGCTGCTGATGATCCTGCTGCTCGTGTTCGCCGTGATGTTCATCATCCGCATGTTCCGCCGCAAGGACACGCCGGCCAACCCGACTTTTACGGGCTTTAACCGGGATCCGGTACCGGCCTCGGCCACGCCGGAAATCGGTTCGGGCCTGAACAGCGGTAGTGCTTACCCTGGCAACCAGGGCGGCTTCCAGTCGGGCTTCTCGAATGCGCCGTCGCTCGACAAGGCCGCGCCCGCGCACGAGCAGTGGGGCGTGCCGGCCGGGTTCGACACGGAAGCGTTCCTGCGCCACGCCAGGTCCTCGTTCATCCGCATGCAAGCGGCCTGGGACCGCGGCGACCTCGCCGACCTGCGCGAATTCACGTCGCCCGAGGTGTACGCCGAACTGTCGCTGCAGATCCAGGAACGGGGCGGCCAGCCGGACTACACGGAAGTCGTCAACATCGATTCGCAGCTGCTGGGCATCGAGACGACCGACCGCGATTACCTGGCGAGCGTCCAGTTCAACGGCATGATCCGCAACGCGCCGGGCGCGGCGCCGGAACCGTTCGTCGAAGTCTGGAACCTGGCCAAGCCGCTGTCCGGCAATGGCGGCTGGGTCCTGGCGGGCATTCAGCAGATTACTTAAAATTTTCGCAAGAAAAGTTCCGTGCTCTAGGGTTTATGCTCTGGTGAACTGGTAAGATCGAAACCGCCCGACCTACGGGCACCTCGAAAAACCGTCGCAAGCGGCCGCAATGCTGTGGGAGAAGCGCAGCTGTACGAGGAGTACAGCGAGCATCGCAGCACAGCAGTGCAACGCGCAGCAGGTTTTTCGACGTGTCCAGTGCCGGGCGGTTTTATTTTGTGCAGACGAAAATGGTCATGTCTTCGACTCCCTCTTTCCTGTCGCCGTCGGCTCCGGCCGTCGCGACGATCAATCACTTGCTGGCGCAGGAAGCCTGGGCGCGCGACGCGCTGATGCGCCATGCCGGCAAGACCGCCGTGATCGATACGGGCCACCTGGCCCTGCGCATGCGCGTCGCGCGCGACGGCATGCTCGAGACGGCGGGCGTCGACGATGCGGCCAGCGTCACCATCCACGTCAAGCTCTCCGACCTGCCGCTGATCCTGCAGAACCGCGACCGCGCGTTTTCGTACGTACGGATCGAGGGCGATGCCGAGTTCGCCAACACGATCTCGCAATTGTCGAAGGGCCTGCGCTGGGATGCCGAGCACGATCTCGAGCGCGTGGTGGGGCCGATCGGCGCCGTGCGCCTCGCCGGCGGTGCGCGCTCGGCGGTGA
>NZ_JBKYMO010000110.1:0-13707 GCF_047302915.1 Massilia sp. CT11-108
CGCGTACGCCGCCGCGAAGCAGTCGGCGCTGCGCCTCGTCGGCCGGCCCGTGTCGACGTGGCAGGATTTCGACGCCTGCGCCGCGCTGGGGCTGGATGCCTTCGTCGGCAAGCTGCACCTGACGCCGCGCCCGGGCAACCCCGTCAAGGGCATGAACCCGGCCCAGACCATCATCCTGCAGCTGATGCAGATGGTGCAGAACAACGAGGACGTGCCCAAGATCGAGGCCGTGCTCAAGCGCGATCCGGCACTGATCTATAAACTCCTGCGCTTCATCAATTCGGCCGGTTTCGGCTCGGGCCGCGACATCCAGTCGCTGCGCCAGGCGATCGCGATGCTCGGCTACGCGCCGCTGTACCGCTGGCTCGTCCTGCTGCTGGCGACAGCCAGCACGAGCGGCTATTCGCCCGTGCTGATGGAAACGGCGGTCGTGCGCGCGCGCCTGTGCGAACTGCTGGGCCAGACGTATCTGCCGCGCGGCGAGGGCGAGCACCTGTTCGTGGCGGGCATGTTCTCGCTGCTGGACCGCCTGCTGGGGCTGCCGATGAAGGAGGTGCTGGACACGATCCAGCTGCCGGAGCAGGTCGTGCAGGCGTTGCTGGGGCGCGATGGCGTCTACGGACCCTATCTCGCGCTGGCGGAGGCGTGCGAGCTGAATTCGGACCTCGTGGCGTCGCTGGCGGCGTCGCTGGAGATCGGCCCGGTCGACGTCAACAAGGCGCATCTCTCTGCGCTGGCTTGGGCGCAGAACGTCGCCGCATGAAAAACGGCCCATCACGGGCCGTTTTGCTTATCTGCGTTTCTGGATCTTGACGACAGCCCGTTCGAGCGTCTGCCGCATCTGCATCGTGATATTCGAAATGCGGCAACCCACCTGCACCTGCTGACCCAGCAGGAAGGTGCGGAACGGCCGCAGCAGGCGGATTTCGAGGTCGGCCGAGACGGCCAGCGACGTGCCCAGTTCCAGCTGCACGCCTTCCAGCTTCTTGCCGACGTACAGTTCGAGCGCCTGTTCCGGCGTCGCGCGCAGCCCGACGCCCCCGCGTGAGAAATCGTACAGCGGCATCTCGAACACCTTGCCCAGCAGCGTGAAGCGGGCGCCGTAATTCATGCCTAGCGGCGATTCCAGGCGGGGCTCGGCGCGCCGGTTCAGCACAAGACAGACCGCCGGCAGCGGCAGTTGCACGAGGTCCGGGCGTCCCTCCACGATGGCCCAGCCGGCGTCGAGCTCGAACTGGATCTTCGCATTGCTCCCGAGCGCCGCGACGAACACGGCCTCGCCTTCCGCCAGGACGTCGTTGCCGGCGAGCTCCAGGGTGAACACCTCGTGCTCGGGATCGACGCTGTCGATGCGCGCCATGACGAAGTCCCGGCCGCGTGGATACACGGTCACGGGTTCGCCGGTCAGGGCGAGCGTGGTCAACGCGTCGCCGATGTCGAACGGGTCGCGCATGTCATGGGCGCCGGAATCCGGGCGGATCCGGTCCACGGCGTCCGCCGGTTTGGGCGGGCCCTTGCGCATTTGAAGCATCGAGAGGTCGGTCAAGACGCTACTCCTTCTTTTTACGTGGTTTGGGTAAAAAGCCAAGCCACGAGTCTAACAAGAAGAGTTGCCAATTCCTACAACATATTTGCAACAAAGGAACTTCTAGAGTCAGATCTCGAGATTATCGATCAGACGCGTCGCACCAAGTTTGGCGGCCGTCAGGACGACGAGCGGTGCGCCCGCTTCATATTCCTCGCGGCCTGGCGCCTGCAAGTTCATGCGCTTGCGGATCGACACGTAGTCGGGCTGCCAGCCGCGCGCGGCCAGGCGCTCCATCGCGTCGCGCTCCAGCGCGGCCAGGTCGGCGTGGCCGGCGCGGGTCTGTTCCGCTACGTACTGCAGCGTCTGGTACAGGAACGGCGCTTCCGCGCGTTCCGCCGTGCTCAGGTAGCCGTTGCGCGACGACAGCGCCAGGCCATCTTCCGCGCGGAACGTCTCGGCGCCGATGATTTCCGTCGGGAGCGCGAACTGGCGCGCCATGTTACGGACGATCATCAACTGCTGGTAATCCTTCTTGCCGAACACGGCCACGCGCGGCTGCACGCAGGAGAACAGCTTCGTCACGACCGTGCACACACCGTTGAAGAAGCCGGGACGGAACTCGCCTTCCAGGATATTACCCAGGTCGTCGGGCGGCTGCACGCGGTATTCCTGCGGCTCCGGATACAGGTCCTTTTCGGTCGGCGCGAACAGCACGTACACGCCTTCCTTCTCCAGCTTGGCGACGTCCGCTTCGAACGTGCGCGGGTATTTGTCGAAGTCCTCGTTCGGGCCGAACTGCAGGCGGTTGACGAAGATCGAGGCGACGACCGGGTCGCCGTGGCGGCGCGCCAGTCGCATCAACGACAGATGGCCTTCGTGCAGGTTGCCCATCGTCGGCACGAAGGCGGTGCGCAGTTGTCCGCGCAGCTGGTCGCGCAGTTCGTCAATGGTGGAGATGATTTTCATGGTATCGGATTCGTAATGGCGTCACGCGGGAGAATAGGCGAGCCGCACATAGATGGGGGCGAAAGGTTCGGCCTGGGTTATTTCGATTAAGGTTTCTTTCGCCAGTTCGAGCATGGCGACGAAATGCACGACGACGACCGGCACGCTGGCCTGGCCGCCGAACAGTTCCGAGAACTCGACGAAGCGGGCCGACTGCAAGGTGCGCAGGATGGCCGACATGTGCTCGCGCACGAACAATTCCTCGCGGCCGATGCGGTGGTGCTGGGTCAGCTTGGCGCGGCGCAGCACGTCCATCCAGGCGCGCTGCAGATCGTGCGGGTCGACCTGCGGCCAGACCGGCCCCAGCGCCTGCTCGATGTGCAGCTGCGGGCGCACGAAGTCGCGGCCTTCCTGGGGCAGGGCGCCCAGCTGCTGGGCCGCGACCTTGATCTGCTCGTAGTCCAGCAGGCGCCGCACCAGCTCCGCGCGCGGGTCTTCCGCTTCCTCGACGAGCGTGTCGACGCGCTTGGGCAGCAGCATGCGCGACTTGATCTCGATGAGCATCGCGGCCATCAGCAGGTATTCCGCCGCCAGCTCCAGGTTGCTTTTGCGGATCTGCTCGACGTATTCCAGGTACTGCAACGTGACCTGGGCCATCGGGATGTCGAGGATATTGAAATTCTGTTTGCGGATCAGGTACAGCAGCAGGTCGAGCGGACCTTCGAACGCATCAAGAAAGATCTCGAGCGCATCGGGCGGGATGTACAGGTCGGTGGGCAGGTGTAGCAGCGGCTCGCCGTACAGGCGTGCGATGGCGCTGTCGACGTGGGCGTCGACACTCGCGGTATCGGCAGGGGAGGCCGTGGTGCCGTCGCCCGTGTCGGGATCGGCGCGCCCCCCGGGCGTCGCCTGCTCGGGCACCATCGTCGTCGACCTGGGAATGATCGAGAAGCGTCAGACTTTCGTCTGGTACGGATACGCCTGCTGGCGGAGACGCGACTCGTCGATGCGGCGCTGCTCGTCCAGCGACAGCGGGGCTTTGTCCCACAGCAGCGAGCGGCCGGCCTGCTGGCGCTCTTCCATGCCCGGGGTCTTTTCCTTCAGTTCCTTGATGAACTTCGTGTGCTCGGATTCGTACTGGATGTGTTTCATGGCTTTTCTAGGCAGGTCGTACAAACGGCGGCCTCGCTTATCGAGAGCCGCCGCATCATAAAAACAAGGAATGATACTGCGAGTCAGCGCTTATTGGTGCAGCGCATTCAGTTGACGGGCAATGATGTCGTGGTTGAGCCACAGCACCGGTGCGATCTTCTCGGCCGCGCCGTGGAACATCAGCGGGCCGGTGCCTTCCAGCACGAGGGCCGACAGGTGGTCCGTGATCAGCGCCTTCTTGTCCGTGTGCAGCGACGTGATTTCGTCGGACGTGCCGATCATCAGGTCGGCCAGTTCCGGCGTGTTGTCCATCGGCCAGGCCTCGAAGTTGCGGAACGAGGTGCTGGTGGCGGTCTGCAGATACGCTTCCAGCTTGTCGAGGATCGATTGCAGCGAGACGCCTTCGCCCAGCAGTTTCTGGCAGATGTCCCATTGCTCCTGTGCCCATGCACCGCCGCCTTCTTTTTTCAGGGCCAGCAAGAGCGGGAAGAGCGACAGTTCCACGCCGACGAAGATGTCGGACGAGTTCGTGCGGATTTCCGGGCAGTTGAACACGGTGGCGGTGACGCCCTGGGCCCAGGCGGCCTCGGCGATCGACTCCAGGCGCATCTTGGCATACCCCTGCGTGTAGTTCGTGTAGGTCTGCCACACGTATTCGCCGCCGATCAGGATCTCGGTGCCGTGGTAGCCGTACGCCGTGTAGCGCACCTGGCCGCCCTTGGCTTCCACGCGCGCGCGGATGGCGGCGGACGCATCGATCAGGTATTTCAGCGTGTTCGCCGACACTTCGTCGAAGTTCATCAGGATCAGCTTGCCGAGGTCGCTGTCCAGCAGGGCGCGCGACGACATGAAGCGGTCGCCGCGGCCTTTGTAGATGCGGTTGGCGATGGCGAGGAAGGCCTTGATCTTCGGGATGCCGCCGGCCATCGTGTGCGCGAAGAACACGTTGGCGCCGTCCGGGATCAGCTTGTCGATCTCGGCCATGACTTCCTGGGCCGACTGCGTGAAGCGCTGCACGCCGGCGGTGCGGCAGGCTTCGATCTTGGTCCAGTCCAGCTTGTCTTCTTGCCAGCTTTTGAGGGTAATACCGGACAGCATCTCGGTCGGATTCTGCTCGCCCGGGGGCGCGTCCATGTCGAAACCGGCCATCAGGGGCACATTGACGATGCGGCCGCCGAGCTTGGCTTCCGCTTCCGCGTGTTCTTCCGGCGTCAGGGCGCGCAGGGTGCCATCGTCGTTGCGGCGGCCGACGGTGATGCCGAGGATCGTCATGCCGGCGGCGCGCGCCTCGTCGATCAGGCCGTTCACATAGCCGCGGCCGAACAGTTCGCCGAACAGGACGAAGACGTCACCTTGGCGGAACAGATTCGCTTGCGGGATGTGCCTCAGGGCTTTGTATTCGGTCATATTAGTCGCTACTACTCTAAAGTAAGTTTATTTTATGGGGTCAGAGCACGATTCTTCTGTTAGGGCTCTGACCTCATCTAATTTTTATGGGGTCAGAGCACGGTTCTTTCGTTGGGGCTCTGACCTCATCTAATTAAACAGCGCATTATACTGCTACCCGCGTGCGGGAATTAATAGTATTCTGGCAAGGTATTTATCTTTCCCTTAACCTATTCCCGTACAGGTGATCCATGAAAGCCGTCCTGCCTTGCGCTGCCTTGTCATTTGTCCTGGCCGGGTGCGCCAGCACGAATGAACCTGCCGCCGCAGACATGCTCGCGCTCGGCGCCGCGTCCACCTCGACGACGGACGCGGCCGCACCGATCACCGGCAGCCGCATCCCGGCCAAACGCACCGAAAAGATGGTCAGCCAGATCGGCGGCAAGGACTATAAAGACAATAAGAGCTCGCTGATGGCGCCGTTGCAGAGCAACTGACGCCACCAGGCCGGGCTCAGCGAATGCGCATGCCCGGCTGCGCGCCGCTCACCGGCTCCAGCAGGTACAGGCCCGGATTCGCTTTTTCATCTTTCGCGGACGCGCACAGCACCATGCCTTCCGACACGCCGAATTTCATCTTGCGCGGCGCCAGGTTGGCCACGAGCACCGTCAGTTTGCCGATCAATTGCTCCGGCTGGTAGGCCGACTTGATACCCGAGAACACATTACGATAGCGGCCTTCGCCCACGTCCAGCGTGAGGCGGAGCAGCTTGCCCGCACCTTCGACGTGCTCACAATTGACGATCTTCGCCACGCGCAGGTCGATTTTCGTGAAGTCGTCGATCGAGATTTCCGGTGCCAGTTCTTCGATGTCGGAGGCTTCCGGGGCCGGGGGGGCGGCGGTCTCGACGGCAGCAGCGGGCGCAGCAGCGGCCGCAGCCGGCTTGTCGAACAGGTCCTCGACCATCTTGGCATCCACGCGCTGCATCAGGTGGCTGTAGGCGCCGATGGTGCGGCCCAGTAGCGGAGCGTAGACGCGCTCGCCCTGGGTGTCTTCCCACGAGTACGCGTCCTCGCCGAGGAATTCGCGCACGCGCGCGGCCACGTGCGGCAGCACCGGCGACAGCATGATCGTCAGCTGGCGGAACAGGATCAGCGCGGTCGTGCAGACGTCGTGCAGTTCGGCGGTCCTGGTCTCGTCCTTGGCCAGGATCCACGGCTTGTTCTCGTCGACGTAGCGGTTGGCGACGTCGGCCACTTCCATGATTTCGCGCAGCGCCTTGCCGAACTCGCGCGCTTCGAAGTTTGCCGCGATGGCGGCCTGGCGCTCGCCGTTGTCGCCGTTCAGGGCGCGAGCGATCCATTGTTTCGCGTCATCCGACAGCGCCGATGCCAGCTTGCCGTCGAAACGCTTGGCGATGAAGCCGGCGCAGCGGCTGGCGATGTTCACGTACTTGCCGATCAGGTCGCTGTTCACGCGCGCGACGAAGTCCTCGCCCGTGAAGTCCAGGTCTTCGACCCGGGCGTTCAGCTTGAACGCGAGGTAGTAGCGCAGCCATTCCGGATTCATGCCCAGCTGCAGATAGCGCAGCGGCGAAATGCCCGTGCCGCGCGATTTCGACATCTTTTCGTTGTTCACGGTCAGGTGGCCGTGGACATTGACCTTCAGCTTGTCGATGATCGGGTGGCCCGAGAAATTCAGCATCGCCGGCCAGAACAGCAGGTGGAACGACACGATGTCCTTGCCGATGAAGTGCACTTGCTCGGCGGACGGATCGTTCAGGAACGCTTCGTAATCGATGCCCTGTTTTTCGAAATAATTCTTCAGGCTGGCCAGATAGCCGACCGGCGCGTCCAGCCACACGTAGAAGAATTTACCTGGCGCATCCGGGATCGGGATGCCGAAATAGGGCGCGTCGCGCGAGATGTCCCAGTCGGCCAGCTTTTCGCCGTTCTCGCCCAGCCATTCGGAGACCTTGTTGACCATTTCCGGCTGCAGGCGGCCCGGCGTGTTCAGCCACTCCTTCAGGAATTGGAAGCAGCGCGGGTCGGACAGCTTGAAGAAGTACTGTTCGGACGGCTTCAGGATCGGCGTCGAACCCGTGAACACGGAGTACGGGTTGATCAGCTCGGTCGGCTGGTAGGCGGCGCCGCACACTTCGCAGTTGTCGCCGTACTGGTCCTTCGCGTGGCAGACCGGGCACTCGCCCTTGATGTTGCGGTCGGCCAGGAACATGCCCTTGGCCGTGTCGTAGAAGCGGTCGACGGTCTTCGTGGTGATCAGGCCGTTATCGCGCAGGCGGCGGTAGATGCCCTGCGACAGGTCGACGTTTTCCGGCGAGTCCGTGGAGTACCAGTTGTCGAACGCGATGTGGAAGCCGTCCAGGTATTGCGCGCGGCCGGCCGCGATCTTCGCGACGAATTCCTGCGGCGTGACGCCTTCCTTTTCGGCGGCGATCATGATCGGCGTGCCGTGCGTGTCGTCGGCGCCGACGAAGTGCACGACGCGCTGCGCACCGGCATCGCGCTGCATTCGCTGGAAGCGGACCCAGATGTCGGCCTGGATGTATTCCATCATGTGGCCGATGTGAAAGGCAGCGTTGGCGTAGGGCAGGGCGGTGGTGACGAACAGCTTGCGTGTCATGGTCGAAGGTCGAGGTTGTCGAGGAAAACAGGCATTTTACCAGCGGATGACCCCAAGCGCGCAGGGGGTACTTTGCGCATTTGCCGGCCTGACAACAGGGGGCGCCGCGTTTTGCGCTAAACTTGCGCATCACATCCGGAGAACCCAATGAGCATCACTGTAGATGACGTCAAGGCCGCCCTGGCCGCTGTCGTCGATCCCAACACCCATAAAGATTTCGTCACCTCCAAGGCAGTCAAGAACATCCAGGTCGACGGCGGCAACGTCGCCCTCGACATCGAGCTCGGCTATCCGGCGAAGAGCCAGGTCGCGGGCATCCGCGCGGCCGTCGTCGACGCGCTGCGCAAGCTTCCGGGCGTGGACAACGCCAGCGTCAACGTCACGAGCAAGATCCTGTCGCACGCCGTGCAGCGCGGCCTGAAGGTGATGCCGAACGTGAAGAACATCATCGCCGTCGCGTCCGGCAAGGGCGGCGTCGGCAAGTCGACGACGGCCGTCAACCTCGCGCTGGCGCTGGCCGCCGAGGGTGCGTCGGTGGGCCTGCTGGATGCCGACATCTACGGCCCGTCGCAGCCGATGATGCTGGGCGTGAACGGCCGCCCGCAGAGCCTGGACGGCAAGACGATGGAGCCGCTGGAAAACCACGGCGTGCAGGTGTCGTCGATCGGCTTCATGATCGATCCGGACGAGCCGATGGTGTGGCGCGGCCCGATGGTCACGCAGGCCCTGCAGCAGCTGCTGGAACAGACCAACTGGAAGAACCTCGACTACCTCGTCGTCGACATGCCGCCGGGTACGGGCGACATCCAGCTCACGCTGTCGCAGAAGGTCCCCGTGACGGGCGCCGTGATCGTCACGACGCCGCAGGACATCGCCCTGTTGGACGCGCGCAAGGGCCTCAAGATGTTCGAGAAGGTCGGCATCCCGATCGTCGGCGTGGTGGAAAACATGAGCACCCACGTCTGCTCGAACTGTGGCCACGTCGAGGCGATCTTCGGCGAAGGCGGCGGCCAGAAGATGTGCGAAGATTTCCACGTGGACTTCCTCGGCAAGCTGCCGCTGCAGCTGTCCATCCGCGAGCAGACGGATTCGGGTACGCCGACCGTCGTGGCGGAGCCGGACGGTGCCGTCGCCGCGATCTATAAAGAGATTGCGCGCAAGGTCGCGGTGAAGGTGGCGGAGCAGTCGAAGGATATGTCGGCGAAGTTTCCGACGATCGTCGTCAAGAACGATTGACGGCTCCGATACAACCGTCATTCCCGCGAAAGCGGGAATCCATACTGAGCCACTTCGATACGCTCAGCATGGGTTCCCGCGTGCGCGGGAACGACGATTCGACGTCAACATGAGAATCGAAGCAATCCGCACCCGCCTGCGCACGCTGGGCGCCCAGCCCCTGCACGCAGACCGCGTGCTGCGCGACTGGGTCCGCGTGATGGCCCATGACCGCGGCCGCCGCCGTCCCGACGACTTCCTGCCGAAGCCCGTCCGTGAAGCGCTGCCGCAGCTGGATGCCGAGCTGGACGCGCTCGCCCGCGTCCTCAGTACCCATCCCGCCGACGACGGCTCGGCGCGCCTGCTGGTCGGCCTCGCCGATGGCCAGACGGTGGAATCCGTGCTGCTGCCGCGCGACGGCGTGTGCGTGTCGAGCCAGGTCGGGTGCGCGGTCGGCTGCCAGTTCTGCATGACGGGTCAAAGTGGCCTGATCCGGCAGGTGACGAGCGGCGAGATCGTCGCCCAGGTCGTGCTGGCGCGCCGGATGCGGCCCGTCAAGAAAGTCGTGTTCATGGGCATGGGCGAGCCCGCGCACAACCTCGACAACGTGGTGGAAGCCATCGAGCTGCTCGGCATCGAAGGAAATATCGCGCACAAGAACCTCGTGTTCTCGACGGTGGGCGATCCGCGCGTGTTCGAGCGCCTGCCGCAAGGCCGCGTGAAACCGGCGCTGGCTCTGTCGCTGCACACGACGAAGACGGACCTGCGCGCACGCGTGCTGCCGCGCGCACCGCGCTTCACGGCGCGCGAGCTGGTCGAGGAGGGCGAGCGCTACGCGCGCCTGACCGGCTACCCGATCCAGTACCAGTGGACCTTGCTGGACGGCGTCAACGACGGGCCGGACGAACTCGAGGCGCTGGTCGACCTCTTGCGCGGCAAGTATGCCGTGCTGAACATGATCCCCTACAACACGAATCCGGGTTTGCCGTTCCGCCGGCCCGACTGGGACAAGGCGCGGACGATCGCAGCCTGGCTGTTCGAGCGGGGCATCCTGACCAAGCTGCGCGATTCGGCGGGGCAGGACGTCGATGGCGGCTGCGGCCAGTTGCGGGCGCGCGCCGCCGGCGAGCAGACCGTCACGTTGCGTCGGACGGCGGCCGCAGCGTAAATGTCGCGACCGGTTCGACCGCCGCGCTCGACATATACCAGTCGTTGATCACGAGCTCGAGGTTGCTTACCCGCATGGTCCCGAGCGGCACGTCGCGCAGCGCCGCCAGCACTGCGGCCAGTCGCGCCGGATCGGCGGGCGGGGCGATGAAGCGCAGCACCGTCGAGTGCGCGGTGACGAGCCGGTAGCGCTGGTCCAGTGTCCCGTCGAGCCCGCGTGCGCGCAGGGCGTCGCGCAGGCGCGCGCGCAGCCGTTCCAGTGTGCCGTCGCGCGGGAATCCCTTGAACAGCACGGCGCCGCGCGAGATCGTGATGCCTTCGAAGCCGATGTCGAACGCGCGCAGATCATCCGTTGCCGCGCGTGCGGCCGCGGCGTAATCCGCACGCCGGGCCAGGTGCGGTGCGTAATCTTCCGTGACCGTGAACAGCGACAGCACCGTCATGTGCAGGTCGGAAAGGGGTTGCCGATACTGGCGCGGGTCGGCGGCGAGCAAGGCGTCCTGCACGGCTTCGAAACGGGCCGCCAGCGCAGGACCGGGGCGCGCGATCAGCGTGAGGCCGCGGCGCGGATCGAGGCCGCCGGCCAGGTGCGGGTCGCATTCGACCTCGCCGCGGGAGATGTCCGGCCAGGCGCGGTCCCACATGGCGTCGTAGTGGGCGCGCAGATCGGGTAAGGAAGAATCGCTCATCCGGGCGATTCTATGCCACGCGTGCGATACCCGTCTCGACCTGGCGTGCGCGCACCTGGTTGCGGCCGCCCCGCTTGGCGTCGTACATGAGGACGTCCGCGACGGCGATCAGGGATTGCGGCGTGATGGCCTGGTGCGCCGCGAAATCGGCGCCGACGACGCCGAAGCTGGCGGTCGTGGCCAGCGCGGTGTCGCCGTACGGGATGCGTTCGGCGGCGAACGCGGCGCGGACACGTTCGGCCAGTTCGACGGCGCCGTCCAGCCGCGTCTCCGGCAGGATGATCAGGAATTCCTCGCCGCCGTAGCGCACGACCGTGTCGATGGAATCGCGCGTCATCGCCTGCAACAGGTTCGCGAAGCAGCGCAGCAGTTCGTCGCCCGCGTGGTGGCCGTATGTGTCGTTGATGGCCTTGAAGCCGTCCAGGTCGCACATGATCAGCGACAGGCTCAATCGGTAGCGCCGCGCGCGCGCGATCTCGCCGTCGAGCAGGGCCGCGTTCAGGTGGCGCCGGTTGTAGCAGCCGGTCAGCGGGTCGCGTACGGACAAATTCGTCAGCACCTGGCGCGTGCGATATTGCTCGCGCCACAGGCGGGCGTGGCGGTTCGCGGCGACGGCGCCGAAGGCGTTGGCGAACAGGACCAGCATCGTCATCGACACGAGGTGGCGCGTCGTTTCGAGGTGCTGGATCCACGCCAGCGCGACGAACACGAGGCTGGAACCCAGCGCGATGGCGACCGACGTGCGCAGGCGGTTCGGGATGAAGATCAGGATCACGACGGCCATCAGGCCGACGGACGTGCCGTGCAACAGCGTGTCGGCCGGGCGGCGCCAGACGACGAACATATAGGTGAGCATCCCCAGCAATGTGAACGCGCTCGCCACCCGGTACGCGGCCTTGACGGGTGCGGCGGCGCGGCGTGCATGGCGCAGGCCGGCCCAGGCGAGGACCGGCACGAGGGCGCGGGCGAGCAGGGACGGGATGGCGCCCGGCAGGCCCAGCGCCAATACGTCGGCCACGCTGAACATCAGGTAGAACAGCGAGCACACGATCAGCGCGCGGCGCAGGTCGCGCAGGATCGTCGGCGCCTGCTCGTGCAGGAAGCCAAGTTCCGTCGTCGCGCAGACGAATTCGCCGCGCAGGCGCGCAATGGCAGCGGTGCTCGGGTCGCTCGTCATGGGTAGAGTGATATATGCATGAGGTGGGAAAGCCGGACGAGACTGTAGCCAAAACTTTAATTTCTGTAAAGTAATTTTCAGTCATCGTGAGTAACCGTGTTGCAGGATCGCTCGCCCCCCATTGCCGGGCCTCGCGGTAAAATAGCCGCTTCACTAATATTCATGCGTTCCCTTCGCATCCGACCATGACCGTCCGTACCCGTTTCGCTCCCAGCCCGACCGGCTATCTCCACCTCGGCGGCGCGCGCACCGCGCTGTATTCGTGGGCTTATGCCCGCCATTTCGGCGGCACCTTCGTCCTGCGCATCGAAGACACCGACCTGGAGCGTTCGACGCCGGAAGCCGTGCAGGCGATCCTGCAGGGGATGGAATGGCTGGGCCTCGCGCACGACGAAGGCCCGTTCTACCAGATGCAGCGCATGGACCGTTACCGTGAAGTGGTGAAGGGCATGCTGGAAGCCGGCACGGCCTACCTGTGCTACTGCTCGCCGGAAGAAGTGGAAGCGATGCGCGAGCGCATGCGCGCCGCCGGCGACAAGCCGCGCTACGACGGCACGTGGCGCCCGGAACCGGGCAAGACGCTGCCGCCGGTACCGGAAGGCGTCAAGCCCGTGGTGCGCTTCAAGAATCCGCTGGACGGCGAAGTCACGTGGCACGACGTCGTCAAGGGCCCGATCACCATCGCCAACAAGGAACTGGACGACCTCGTGATCGCCCGTCCGGACGGCACGCCGACCTATAACTTCTGCGTCGCCGTCGACGACTGGGACATGAAGATCACGCACGTGCTGCGCGGCGACGACCACGTCAACAACACGCCCCGCCAGATCAATATCCTGCGCGCGCTGGGCGCCGAGCTGCCGCAGTACGGCCACCTGCCGATGATCCTCGGCCCGGACGGCCAGAAGCTGTCGAAGCGCCACGGCGCCGTCAGCGTGATGGAATACCCGGAGCAGGGCTATCTGCCGGAAGCGATGCTGAATTACCTGGCACGCCTGGGCTGGAGCCACGGCGACGACGAGATCTTCTCGATGCAGCAGTTCACCGAGTGGTTCAACCTCGACCACCTGACGGCGTCGGCCGCGCAGTTCAATCCGGAAAAGCTGGGCTGGCTGAACAACCACTATATCAAGCAGGCCGACAACGAGCGCCTGGCCGGCCTCGCGCGTCCGAAGATGGAACGCGAAGGCGCCCGGTTCGACGGCGCGCCGCCGCTGGCCGCCGTGCTGGGCCTGATGAAGGAGCGCACCAACACGATCAACGAGCTGGCCGATGCCGCGATGCTGTTCTACCGCGAGCCGAAGCCGGACGCGGCGCTGCTGACCCAGCACCTGACGGACGCCGTGCGCCCCGCGCTGGCCCAGTTCGCCGAGCGCCTGCGCGACGTGGAATGGACCAAGCCGGCATTGTCCGCGATGATGAAGGAAGTGCTGGCCGCGCACGGCCTCAAGATGCCGCAACTGGCCATGCCGCTGCGCCTGCTCGTCACCGGCCAGCTGCAGACGCCGGCCATCGACGCGGTGCTGGAATTGTTCGGCCGCGACACCGTGCTCAAGCGAGTTGGCAAGGGGCTGTGACTATTTGCGTAATGCAAGTGCGTCCGCTATAATGCTCGCACTTCAGCGCTGCGGGGGTATAGCTCAGCTGGGAGAGCGCTTGCATGGCATGCAAGAGGTCAGCGGTTCGATCCCGCTTACCTCCACCAACTCTGAAGTATGTTGTAGTCCAGGTCCCCATCGTCTAGAGGCCTAGGACATCACCCTTTCACGGTGAGTACCGGGGTTCGAATCCCCGTGGGGACGCCA
>NZ_JBKYMO010000111.1:0-13643 GCF_047302915.1 Massilia sp. CT11-108
CGGTAATGAGCGACAGCGCGGCCTTGCTGTTTCCGGCCACGCTGTCGCTCATTACCGTCAACTTCGCGGAGGGACACGAACGACACTTCGCCCTGTCCGTCTGGGCCGGCGTGGGCGGCAGCGGCATGGCGCTCGGCGCGTTGGCTGGCGGCCTGCTGACGGAGGCATTCGGCTGGAGTGCCGTGTTCCTCGTCAACGTGCCGCTCGTCGTTGCCGGGACGCTCGCCGCATGGTTCGTGATCGCACCGGATCCGGCGCGCACCGGACCGCGCGACGTTGATGCGGCCGGGGCGCTCGCGGGTACGCTCGGCATGACGCTGCTCGTCTACGTGCTCGTGCGTGGTCCCGAACATGGCTGGGGCGCGGCACCCATCGTCGCGGCGGGTCTGGCGAGCGTGCTGCTGCTGGCGGGATTCGTCGCCATCGAACAGCGCGTCCGCGACCCGCTGCTGCCGCCGTCCCTGTTCGCGGCCCCGGGCCTGGCGCCGGGCCTCGCCGTGATCCTGCTGTTCAGTGCCACGTTCGGCTCGCTGCTGTATTTCCTGACCATGTATTTTCAGTCGGTGCTGCATTTTCCGGTCTGGCAGGCGGGCCTTGCCTACGTACCGCTGTATTGCGTCATCATCGTGATGTCATCGCTGGGAGGCCGCGTTGCGGGCCGTCTCGGACCGCGGCACGGTCTGCTGATCGGCCTGGTGTCCGGGGGCGTCGGCATGCTGCTGACGGCCTGGGCGATGGCGGCGGCAAGCGGTTATGCCGGTCTGCTGCCGGGCCTGTTGCTGTACAGCGCGGGCATGGGCATGACGTTCACGATCATGTTTGCCACGGCGACGATGGGCGTCCCGGCACACCGGCAAGGCGTGGCGTCCGGCGCAGCCTCGGCCTGCCAGCAGCTGGGGAGTGCCGTCGGCATCGCGTTGCTCGTGCCGCTGTCCGAACGCTGGCCGGACATGGCCATTGCGCTGGCGGCGGTGCAGGGAATGGCCGCGCTGGGCGTCGTCGCGATGATCGCGATCGTGGTCTTGCTGGTGCGGCCGCGGCCAACCGCCCGGCGGGCCGTCCGGCTGGACATTGAAATGCACTAATAAATATCGATGAGGACCCAATGACGATCATGACCCGCCCCGAGGATGCACCCCTGGCGTTCCAGGCCGCCTGGAACCGCCACGACATGGAAGCCTTGCGCACTTTGTTCCACGACGATGCGACCTTCGTGAACCGGTTCGGCCGCTACGTACGCGGCATCGACGCGATCGTCGAGATGCACGTGCCGATCCACGCCACCGTCTACAGCGATTCCACGCTCGACAACGCGTTGATCGACGTGATCCCGATCGGCGCCGATGCGGCGGTCGTGCACTTCTGGAGCCGCCTCGCGGCCGGTGCGGCGCATCCGGCCGGTCCCCATGCCGTCGACACGCTGATCCTTGCCGTGCTGACGCGGCAGGCCGGCGCCTGGCGCATCAAAGCGCTCGAGAACGTTACGCTGACGAATCCGAGGACGGGGGAAGCGGTCTTGAGGGATGGCGCCTGAGGATTTTCATGTCGGCAACGTCGACCGACATCAAACAATGCTTTGATGCAATCACGTAAGCTGCCGGCTGGTCCCGACGAATGGAAGGCGACATGAATATCAAACATTGGAAAATCGGTACTCGGCTGGGCGGCGCCTTTGCGCTGCTGCTCGGGTTGCTGGCGGCATGCATCTGGTTCGGTATCGCCAGCCTGCAGCGGCTGAACGAAGGGACGTCGAGGATCGTCGACGAGGATTATCCGAAAACGGTCGTTGCCTACGAAAGCCTCGATGTCGTGAACCGTAATGCCCGCGCCATGCGCAACATGCTGTTGTGGGACAAACCGGAGGAAGTGGCGCGGGAACGGCAGACCGTGCTCCAGAACAGGCAGGAAAACACTGTCAATCTCGACAAGCTGGCGGCACTGATCAAATCCGACGAAGGCAAGGTCAAGCTGAAAGCCGTGCAGGATGCGCGGGAGGTGTACCGCACGTCGCAGCAGGCCTTTCTCGACATGATGGATGCCGGTAAAAAGCCGGAAGCCGCGACCTTCCTGCTGACCCAGGTGCGCAAGGACCAGCGCGGCTATTTCGACGCCGTGCGGGAATTGATCAAGTTTCAGGATAGGCGCGTGCTCGACAGCGGCCACCGTGCCGAGGAGACGTACCAGTCGACGATCGCGTGGCTGATGGGATTGGCGGCCGTCGCGCTCGTGCTCGGCACGATCGTGGCGGTCTGGATCACGCGTTCGATCACGCGGCCGCTGCGGCAAGCCGTCGACGTGGCGCGCACCGTGGCCACTGGCGACCTCAGCACGCGGATCGAGGTGCACTCGGCGGACGAAACCGGCCAGTTGCTGCAAGCCCTGCGCGACATGAACGAAGCGCTGGTCAATATCGTCGGAGAAGTGCGTAGCGGCACGGAGACCATCGCGTCCGCGTCGCAGCAGATCGCGTCCGGCAACGCCGACCTGTCGTCGCGCACCGAGGAGCAGGCGTCGTCGCTGGAAGAAACGGCGTCGTCGATGGAAGAACTGACGTCGACGGTGAAACAGAATGCGGACAATGCGCGCCAGGCGAACCAGTTCGCCGTGTCCGCATCGGAAGTGGCGGAGAAGGGCGGCGCGGTGATGGCGGAAGTGGTCGACACCATGGGCGCGATCAACGAATCGGCGCGCAAGATCGTCGACATCATCGCGGTCATCGACGGCATCGCCTTCCAGACCAATATCCTCGCGCTGAACGCGGCCGTCGAAGCGGCGCGCGCCGGCGAGCAGGGACGGGGCTTTGCGGTGGTGGCGTCGGAAGTGCGCAGCCTGGCGCAGCGCAGCGCGGCCGCCGCGAAGGAAATCAAGGCGCTGATCGACAACTCTGTCCAGAAGGCGGACGACGGCAGCAGGCTCGTCGACCAGGCCGGGACGACGATGCGCGACGTGGTCGAGAGCATCCGCCGCGTGGCGGACATCATGGGCGAGATCAGCGCCGCGAGCCAGGAGCAGACCGACGGCATCGGGCAGGTACAGCTCGCGATTTCCCAGATGGACCAGGCCACGCAGCAGAATGCCGCGCTCGTCGAGGAAGCGGCCGCCGCGTCCGAGCAACTGCGCGAGCAGGCATCCAAGCTGTCGCAGACCGTCGCCGTGTTCCGGCTGGGCGGTGCGCCTGACCGGGCCGCGACCGTGCCCGCCGTGCAGCCGAAACAGGCGGCGCCGGCTATCGCGCCGCCGGTGCGGAAGAAGCCGGCCGCGCCGGCCAAGGCGTCGACAGAGCGGCCGCGTGCCAGGCATCTGGCCAGCGCCGGCGCGGGCGACGAGTGGGAAGAGTTCTGATCTTTGATTAAAACCCGATCCGCCCCTTGCCCGGCGTGGGCTTGAGGCGGATGTCGTCCACCTTCACGTGCGCGCGCCCATCCGCGACCGCATAGCCAAGCCCATCCAGTAACGTCTTGCGCAGGTCGCGCGGCGACACGCCCGCGAGCTTGTCCAGCACGCCGTCGCCCAGGAACGGATCGAACGCCGCCAAATTCAGCTCGCGCAGCAGCCCGGCATACATGCGCTGGGCGATGCCGGCGGCCTGTTCCGGCGTCGGTGCCGGGACTTCATAGACGGCCATCCGGTTCAGCAGCGGGTGCGGGATGCCTTCGGTGGAATTCGCCGTCAGCACCCAGAAGATCTGCGAGGCGTCGATGTCGACGTCGATGAATTCGTCGCGGAAGGCGCTGGCCGTTTCCGGTTCCAGTAACTGATACAGCGCCGCGAGCGGGTCGGATTGCGAGGAGCCCGTCGCCTTTTCCACCTCGTCCAGCACGATCACCGGATTCGCGAACTGGCCGCGCACGAGGCGTTCGGCCACCTTGCCGCACTTGGCCCCGCGCCAGCTGGCCGAGCTGCCCGTGATGACGAAGCCGGCCGACAGCGCATTCATGCTGATCAGCTCACAGTCCGTGTGCATGACCTTCGCCAGGCGCTTGGCGAAATGGGTCTTGCCCACGCCCGGGCCGCCCAGCAGCAGGATCGGCATGACGTTAAAACCCTTATCGCCGGCATGGGCCAGGCGCAAATAGCGCGCGAGGTCGTCCAGCACTTCGTCGAAATTCGGACATTCCTCGAACAGCGGGTCGAGGGCGTCGATGGAAGAGGGGGTGGTGACGAAACGTTCGGCGCCGGTCTCGAGCATGCGTTCGTAGAACGCTTCGAGCTCGGGCGAACGTCCGCGGCTACGGTCGAGCGCGCCCTGTACTTCATTGAGATCGTAGACGGCACGGCTGCGGGCCAAGGTAAGGCTCATGGCAAAACTCCTGCGCGATAGTACGGACTCACTTATACTACTGGGCTCCCCGAAAAAACCGTCAAGCGAGCCGGAAACGGCCGGGTGATCGCCTCGCTTTCATTCTAACGCGCACGTGATCGAATCGCGCTTTCTGCCGTGCTGTCTGTGTTGCCATATGGCAACCTACTGACAGTCAAGTCTTGTCCTTTATCAAGGGTAAAACACATGTGTGCAGATGAGGTGGCACATGCATTGTTTTACCTAAGTGCCTAATTTTGCTCAACATTTTTACTTGAGGTTCCGTCAAGTAAGTTCGCTAAGTCATTGGTTTCATTGGCAATTTCGCCGTTTTCTAAACGTGAATTCGCTTGACCACAGACAACGCTTCCTCTAAAGTGGGAAACGGTGGCAAAAAGTGCAGTTTTGTGGGAGATCGGTGTATCTCCCGGCGCCTAAAAATAATCAGACTGATAACTCTCCAAAACTAGGTACAACGTGTTTCAGGGCGCGTCAGCGATCAATCTCGATGCCAAAGGACGGATGTCAATACCGGCCAAGCATCGCGACGCCTTGATGCAGCAATGTGAAGGCCGTATGACGCTCACGAAACACCCACATGGTTGCTTGTTGTTCTTCCCGCGCCCGGTGTGGGAAGAGCATCGCGAACAGATCGCCGCCTGGCCGATGTCGGCGCGGGCGTGGCAACGCATTTTCCTGGGGAACGCCTGCGATGTCGAGATGGACGGCGCGGGTCGGGTGCTCATTTCGCCCGAGCTGCGCAATGCAGTTGGTTTGGAGAAGGAAGTGATGATGCTCGGGATGGGGACCCATTTCGAGATCTGGGACGCCGCCAAGCTGGCAGAAAACGAGGCCCAAGCCGTCGCGGGTGGCATGCCCGATGTCCTTTCCAATTTCTCCTTCTAAGGCGCCGCATGAATGTGACTCAGCCGGTGCCCGGTTTGCAGCATCGTACGGTGCTGCTGGATGAAGCAGTCGATGCACTCGCCCTCGAAGGCGAGCGCGCTGCGGGTACTTATATAGATGGCACGTTCGGCCGCGGCGGTCATAGCCGGCTGATCCTGTCGAAACTGGCGCCCGAGGGGCGCCTGATCGGTTTCGACAAGGATCCCCAGGCGATCGCGACGGCCGAGCAGATGAACGATCCGCGCTTCTCGATCGTGCACGACAGCTTCGCGACGATGCGCGAAGCGCTGGCGGCACGGGGCGTGCACCAGGTCGACGGCATCCTGCTGGACCTGGGCATCTCCTCGCCCCAGGTCGACGATGCGAGCCGCGGGTTCAGCTTCCGCAACGATGGTCCCCTGGACATGCGGATGGATACGACACGGGGCATTTCCGCCGCCGCCTGGCTGGCCGAAGTGCCGGAGAGACAACTGGAAAAGGTGATTCGGGATTATGGAGAAGAACGGTTTGCTTTTCAGATTGCAAAGGCGATTGTTGCTGGCCGGGCAGTCGAACCAATTTCAACCACACGACAGCTTGCCGCAATCGTGGCAAACGCGGTCAAAACCCGGGAGAAAGGCAAGGATCCGGCAACCCGCACCTTTCAGGCTATCCGGATTTTCATCAATCAAGAGCTTGAGGACCTTGAAGCAGGTCTGAACGCCGCCTTCGAACTGCTGAAGCCCGGCGCTCGCCTGTCGGTGATCAGCTTCCACTCGCTGGAAGACCGCATGGTCAAGCAGTTCCTGGCGTCGAAGGCCAAGGTCGAGCAACCGGATCGCCGGTTGCCGATCCGCGCCGTCGACTTGCCCAAGCCCTTGATGAAGTTGATCAGCAAGACGAAACCGTCCGACGTGGAAGTCGGCGCCAACCCGCGCGCCCGTTCGGCGGTGCTGCGCGTGGCCGAGCGGCTGGGCGTGGACGCGCCGGAGGGAGCCCGATGAGCGGCAAGCTGAACGTCGTGCTGACGGTGCTCCTCGTCGGCTGCGCGCTGTCGGTCGTGAACGCGCGCTACCAGGCGCGCCACCTGTTCATCGACCAGGAAAAGCTGCTGCAGCAGCAGCGCCAGCTCGAGATCGACTGGGCGCAGCTCCAGCTCGACCAATCCACCCTCGGCAAGAACGAGCGCATCGAACAGATCGCGCGCTCGCAGCTGGACATGGCACCGCTGTCCCCGGCGCGTACCCAATACCTGACGGAAGGCGGTAAATGAAGGCCGGCACCAACGGATCCCGCGTCGCCGCCGCCAAGGGCGTGGCGTTTTCCAAGAGCCCCGTGCTGGCCGTGCGCCTGCCCGACTGGCGCTCGCGCGTCGTCCTGTTCGTGCTGTTCGCCGCGTTCCTCGCGCTGGCCGGGCGCGCGCTGTGGCTGCAAGGCGTCTCCAACCAGTTCCTCCAGAAGCAGGGCGCGAGCCGCTACGAGCGCACGCTCGAACTGCCGGCCACGCGCGGCAAGATCTTCGACCGCAACGGCATCGTGCTCGCGTCGTCGCTGCCCGTGAAGGCCGTGTGGGCGATCCCCGAGGACGTGCTGAATTCGCCGCGTCCGAAGCTGCGCGAACTGGCGCAGCTGCTCGACCTGCCGGAGGCCGACCTCTTAAAGAAGCTCGATTCCGACCGCACCTTCGTCTACCTGAAGCGCCAGGTGGAGATGGACGTCATCGCCAAAATCGAGAAGCTCGGCATCGACGGCATCGACACCCGCAAGGAATACAAGCGTTACTACCCGCAGGGCGAGGTGATGGCGCACATCGTCGGCTTCACGAACGTCGAGGACGTGGGCCAGGAAGGCATCGAGCTCGCGCAGCAGAAGAACCTCGTGGGCAAGACCGGCAGCCGGCGCGTGATCAAGGACCGCCTGGGCCGCATCGTCGAGGACGTGGGCCTGTCGCGCGAGCCGCACGACGGCAAGGACCTCACGCTGTCCGTCGATTCCAAGCTGCAGTACATCGCCTTCAACAGCATCAAGGACGCGGTGGAGAAGTTCCACGCCAAGGCCGGCGCCGCCCTCGTGCTGGACGTGCACACGGGCGAGGTGCTGGCGCTGGCCAACTGGCCCACGTATAACCCGAACGACCGCTCGCGCCTGACCGGCGAGCAGCTGCGCAACCGCGTCATCACCGACACGTTCGAGCCGGGTTCCACCTTGAAACCGTTCACCGTCGCGCTGGCGCTGGACAAGGGCCTGATCAAGCCGACCACGCTGTTCGACACGGGCAACGGCCGTTACCAGACCGGCGGCCACACGATCCGCGACACGCACCCGCACGGCGTCATCGACGTCACCACGATCATCCAGAAGTCGTCCAACATCGGCACGACCAAGATCTCGGAGATGCTGTCGGCCCAGGAGATGTGGGAGATGTTCACCAAGGTCGGCTTCGGCCAGGCGCCGCGCTACGGTTTCCCGGGCGCCGCGGCCGGCCGCGTGCGTCCCTACAAATCGTGGCGGACCGTCGCCAAGGCCAACATGTCGTTCGGCCAGGGCATCTCGATGTCGCTGCTGCAGCTGGCGCATGCCTGGCTGATCTTCGCGCGCGACGGCGACGTCATCCCGCTGTCGTTCCAGAAGGTGACCGAGAAGCCGGTCGGCCAGCAGATCATCTCGCCGAAGACCGCGGCCCAGGTCCGCACGATGGTGGAATCGGTGGTGAGCCCGCAGGGTACGGCGTCGCAGGCGCAGGTCGCCGGCTACCGCGTCGGCGGCAAGACCGGCACGGCGCAGAAAGTCATCAACGGCCGCTATTCGCAGACGCACTACGTCGGCAACTTCGTCGGCATCGCGCCGATGTCGAACCCGCGCTTCGTCATTGCCGTGATGATCGACGATCCGTCCGGACCGTTCCACACCGGCGGCGCGGTCGCGGCGCCGACGTTCGCGGCGCTGGCCGCGAATGCGCTACGGGCCGCCAACGTGCCGCCCGACTCCACGGTCACCGACATCATCATTCCGGAACATCCGCTCGAGGAGAGTAATTGATGGCCGAGACGCCGAACATCGTCCAGTGGATCAAGGCCGCCGCACCAGGCGGCCGTCTCGTTTCCGACTCGCGCCGCGTGCGCGGCGGCGACGTGTTCTTCGCCTATCCGGGCGAGGCTGCCGACGGCCGCCGCTTCATCCGCTCCGCCATCGAGAACGGCGCCGCCGCCGTCGTGTTCGACGACCGCGATTTCGCCTGGGAGTCGGACGCGCAGGCGTTCGACAAAACGCTGAATGTGCCGCATCTCGCTGCGCGGGACCTGAAAAAGAACGCCGGCCCGATCGCGCATGCGGTCTACGGCGCGCCCGATGCAGCCATGTTCACCATCGGCGTCACGGGCACGAACGGCAAGACGTCGTGCGCGCTGTGGACAGCGCAGGCGCTCGCTCACTTGAACGAGACCACGGCCGTCATCGGCACGCTGGGCGTCGGCCTCGTGCGCGGCCGCGCCGACCCGGAATTCGACGTCACCGGTTACACGACGCCGGACGCCGTGCTGCTCGCGTCGGAACTCGCCAGGCTGCGCGACGCGGGCGCGACGTCGCTCGCGATCGAAGTGTCGTCGATCGGCCTCGTCGAACACCGCACGGCGGGCATGCACTTCGACGTGGCCGTGTTCACGAACCTCACGCGCGACCACCTCGACTATCACGGCGACATGGCGGCGTACGAAGCGGCGAAGCGCCAGTTGTTCGACTGGCCGGGCCTGAAGACGGCGGTCGTCAACCTGGACGACGAAGCGGGCGTGCGCATCGCGCGGCACCTGCGTTCCGCGCGTCCCGATGTCGCCGTCCTCGGCTACACGCTGCGCGCGGTGCACAAGGGGGGGCAAATGCGACCGGAGCTGGACGGCGTGGCCGTGCTGCGCGCATCGAGCCTGCGCAGCCGTTCGAACGGCAGCGAATTCCACATCGAGTCGCCGTATGGCAGCGCGGTCGCGCGCACGCACATGGTCGGCCACTTCAACGCGAGCAACGTGCTGGCCGTGCTGGGCGCGCTGCTGGCGAAAGGCGTCGACTTGCGCGCCGCGCTCGACGCCGTCGAGGCGCTCGTGCCGGCGCCGGGCCGCATGCAGCAGCTGGGCGGCCAGGATACGCCGATGGTCGTGATCGATTATGCGCACACGCCGGACGCGCTGGAAAAGACGCTCGAAGCGCTGCGCCAGGTCGCGCAGGAGCGGGGCGGCCAGCTGTGGTGCGTGTTCGGCTGCGGCGGCGACCGCGATCCGGGCAAGCGTCCGCAGATGGGCCGCATCGCCCAGATGGCCGAGCACGTGCTCGTCACGAGCGACAACCCGCGCAGCGAGGAGCCGCGCGCGATCATCGAGCAGATCGTGGCCGGCATGGACCCGCATCATCCGACCTCGACGCACCAGGCCATCGAGGACCGCGCCGCCGCGATCCTGTCGGCCGTGAAGCATGCCGCCAAGCCGGACGTGATCCTGCTGGCGGGGAAGGGCCATGAGCCGTATCAGGAAATCAAGGGCCGGAAGATTCCGTTTTCCGATGCCGACCACGCCGCGCTGGCGCTGACCGCGCGGCTCACCATGATGAGGACTGTCTGATGATTCGTGGCTCGATCGAGCAAGTGATGTCGTCCATCGAGGGCGCGCGCGTCACGCGCGACGCGTACTTCCAGGGTGTGTCGACCGACAGCCGGCAGGTGATGCCGGGGTCGCTGTTCGTCGCCCTGCGCGGCGACCGCTTCGATGCGCACGACTTCCTCGGCCAGCTGGTCGACAAGCCCGTCGCCGCCGTCGTCGTCGAAAAGCTCCCCGACCACTATCCGCTGCCGGCCATCGTCGTGCCGGACACGCTCGTCGCGCTGGGCCGCATCGGCAACTTCTGGCGCCGCCGCTTCGCCATCCCCGTCATCGGCGTCACCGGCAGCAACGGCAAGACGACGGTCAAGGAAATGATCGCGTCCATCCTCACGGCCGCCTTCGGCGCGGAGGGACGCCTGGCCACGCAGGGCAACCTGAATAACGAGATCGGCGTGCCGCTGACCGTGACGCGCCTGACGGAAGCGCACAAGGCCGCCGTCGTGGAACTGGGCATGAACCACCCGGGCGAGATCGCGCGCCTGGCCGCCATCGCCGCGCCGACCGTCGCCCTCGTCAACAACGCGCAGCGCGAGCACCAGGAATTCATGCACACCGTGGAAGCGGTGGCGCGCGAGAACGGCGCCGTGCTGCAGGCGCTGCCGGCGGACGGCGTGGCCGTGTTCCCGGGCGACGACGAATACACCGACCTGTGGCGCGGACTGGCGGGCGAGCGCGAAGTGCTGACGTTCGGCCTGACCGACGATTGCGATGTGCGCGCGACGTACACGACGACAGATTTCGGCAGCGAGCTCAAAGTTACGTCGTTCCCGCGGAAGCGGGAACCCGTGCCGGGCGCGCAGGACCAGCAACATGCGCCTCAACCCGACGTCAGCATGGGCCCCCGTTTTCACGGGGGCGACGCGGCTGAGTTTACGATCAAGTTGAACGCCGCCGGCGTCCACAACGTCCGCAACGCGCTGGCCGCCACCGCCTGCGCGCTCGCGGCGGGCATCCCCGTCGATGCCGTCGTGCGCGGCCTGGAAGCCTTCGCGCCCGTGAGCGGCCGCCTGCAGCGCAAGCAGGCCGCGAACGGCGCCACGATCATCGACGATACATACAACGCCAACCCCGACTCAGTGCGCGCCGCCATCGACGTGCTCGCGCAGTACCCGTCGCCGCGCATCCTCGTGCTGGGCGACATGGGCGAGGTTGGCACGCAAGGACCTGAGTTTCACCAGGAAATCGGTGCGTATGCCGCAAGCCGCGGCATCGACACCGTGCTCGCGACCGGCGAACTGGCTCGCCACATGACCGGATCGGGAGCGCAACACCACGAGCAGTTCGACGAATTATTGGCAGCACTGGATCAAAAACTGGGCAGCAAATCTGACGCAACTGTGTTGGTGAAGGGCTCGCGCTTCATGAAGATGGAACGCGTGGTCCAACACCTGACCGCATCAACCAACACCGGCAAGGAAGCCCACTAGACTTATGCTGCTTTGGCTCGCACAATATTTTCAGGACTATCTGGGTCCGCTGCGCGTTTTTAACTACATCACGTTCCGCGCCGTCTTCGCGACCATCACCGCGATCAGCATCGGCATGCTGTGCGGTCCGGCCGTGATCCGCAAGCTCACCGAGATGAAGGTCGGCCAGGCCGTGCGCACGTACGGTCCGCAGACGCACCTGTCCAAGCACGGCACCCCGACCATGGGCGGCGTGCTCGTGCTGATCGCGATCGGCGTCTCGACGCTGCTGTGGTGCGACCTCTCGAACCGCCTGATCTGGCCAGTCCTCGTCGTCACGCTGGGCTTCGGCGCCATCGGCTGGGTCGACGATTACCGCAAGGTCGTCTACAAGGACCCCGAGGGCATGCGCTCGGGCGAAAAATACTTCTGGATGTCGCTGATCGGCATCACCTCGTCGCTGTACCTCGCGTTCTCCGTGTCGGCCGCGACGCCGTGGGAAGTGTGGCAGCTGTTCTTCGCATGGGTGCAGTCCGGCTTCTCGATGGACCTGCCGCCGAAGGCCGACCTGATCGTCCCGTTCTTCAAGACCATCAGCTATCCGCTGGGCGTGTGGGGCTTCATCGCGCTCACGTACTGCGTGATCGTGGGTGCCTCCAACGCCGTCAATTTCACCGATGGTCTCGACGGCCTCGCCATCATGCCGACCGTGATGGTCGGCGGCGCGCTGGGCCTGTTCGCTTATCTCACCGGTAACGCGACGTATTCGAAATACCTGTTCATCCCGCACATCCCGGGCGCCGGCGAACTGCTGATCTTCTGCGGCGCGATGGCCGGTGCGGGCCTCGCGTTCCTCTGGTATAACGCGCACCCCGCGCAGATGTTCATGGGCGACGTGGGCGCGCTGGCGCTGGGCGGCGCGCTCGGCACCATCGCCGTCATCGTGCGCCAGGAGATCGTCCTGTTCATCATGGGCGGCGTGTTCGTCGCCGAGACGCTGTCCGTGATCATCCAGGTCAGCTGGTTCAAGTACACCAAGAAGCGCTATGGCACGGGACGCCGCGTGTTCCTCATGGCGCCGCTGCACCACCATTTCGAACAGAAGGGCTGGAAGGAGACCAAGGTCGTGGTGCGGTTCTGGATCGTGACGATGATCCTGGTCCTCGTCGGTTTCTCAACCCTCAAGCTGCGCTGATAACGGGGTAACCGAGATGAACTACGACGGCAAAACCGCACTGGTACTGGGACTCGGCGAATCGGGCCTGGCGATTGCGCTGTGGCTCGCGCGCTGCGGCGCCCGCGTGCGCGTGGCGAACGGCGGCGCCAGCATCATCGACGGCCCGTTCGCGGAAGCCAAGGAATTGATCGCCGGCTTCTGGATGATCCGCGCGTCCTCCATCGATGCCGCGCTGGACTGGGCGCGCACCCTGCCCTATCCGACCGGGCCGGAAGTCGAGGTCGAGGTCCGGCCGGTGGCGCTGATCGCGCCGTGGCCGCATCGACCGGCCTGGGACCGTCCGTGACATGACGCGCGGCGCCGACACGGGCAAGATCGTCGAGGCCGTCTGGCGCATGGAGTCGGCGCGCATCGTCGGCGCGCTGACCCGCATGCTGCGCGACCTCGGCCGGGCCGAGGAACTCGCCCAGGATGCGCTGCTGGAAGCGCTGGAGCGCTGGCCGGCGGACGGCGTGCCGGACCGTCCCGGCGCGTGGCTGATGCAGGTGGCCAAGCGGCGCGCCCTCGACCACCTGCGCCACCATGCCATGCACGCCAGCAAGGAAGGCGAGCTGAGCTGGGAGATGGACAACCTGCTCGCGGACGGCGGCAGTTTCCGCGACCCGGCCGAGCTGGCCGCGCTGACGCAGGAGACCGCGGGCGAGATCGACGACGACGTGCTGCGCCTGATCTTCGTCTGCTGCCACCCCGTGCTGTCGGCCGAGGCGCGCGCGGCGCTGGCGTTGAAACTGCTGGGCGGTCTCGCCACCGGAGAAATCGCCCGCGCCTTCCTCGTGCCGGAAGCGACGGTCGCCCAGCGCATCGTGCGTGCCAAGCGCACGCTGGCGGAAGCGCGCGTGCCGTTCGAGGTGCCGCGCGACGACGAACTCAAGCCGCGCCTCGCGTCCGTGCTGCAGGTGATCTATCTGATTTATAACGAAGGCTATTCCGCGAGCGCGGGCAACGAATGGCTGCGGCCGACACTGTGCCGCGAAGCGCTGCGCCTCGGCCGCGTGCTGGCGGAACTGATGCCCGACGAGGGCGAAGTCCACGGCCTCGTCGCGCTGATGGAAATCCAGTCCTCGCGCGAGCGCGCCCGCACGGGTCCGGACGGCGCGCCGATCCTTTTGATGGACCAGGACCGTTCGCGCTGGGACCGCCTGCTGATCGGCCGCGGGCTGGCCGCGCTCGAC